>NZ_JAKJSI010000012.1:0-250745 GCF_050336695.1 Photobacterium minamisatsumaniensis
ACATAAGGGAATAGTATGAAAAAAACCACAATAGCCCTGCTTGCGGCAATGACTATGGCTAGCTCTGCGTTTGCAGCAACTGAAACGGGCGCAACTGCGGGTACTGCGGGTAGTACTGGTACGGCAACGACCACAGCAACAACAACGGCAGCAACCTCAACAGGCGCAGCCGCAGGTACTGCAGGTGCAACAGCTGCTGCAGCTGGCGGTATTACGGCAACAGCCGTTGCGGCTGGCGTTGCTGTCGCTGTTGCTGCTGTCGCGGTTGCTGACTCATCAGGTAACAACAATAACAACACCACGACGATTACCTCACAAGGTTAATAACGTGTGCTGTATAGACAGCAGAATATCGTATTCTGCTGTCTATTATTCTTTACCTTTTACTTATTTATTTAAATATTGCTTCAGAATGAACAAAAAATCACAAGCCCGCTTAAGGTATCAGAGCTGGCTTTCGCTTTTTTTAGCAACTTGGATGCTATGTAATGTCTCGAGTTAACCATGCCTTTATGCTTTTCATGCATTCGCCGTTTATATCACGGTCTATCCAATACGCTTTTATTGCGCTTTATACCACGTTATTATTGGGCTGCAGTCAGAAGTTCAATGATGTGAATGACACAATGAAGCTCGCGCTCTTCGGCGAACCCGATGCAATAATGACTGGTGACGACATTCAGAACCTGCCCTATGCTAGCATTTATGCTCAAATTGATGACGGTCCTCAAGCTTTTATGGTGTTAGCTTTAGCCGAAAATAAGCCTCGTTTCGGCTCTGAAGCAGCAAATGACAATGCCGTGATCACGCCACCTTTACAGTTAAAATGGCTTTCTGCAGATAAAGGTATGTTAACTACCGAGTATGGACGCTTGGTAAAAACCCTGAATATTCCGCAGGGAAACCTTATTGCAAGTACCAGTGAACAAATAGATCCAATTCGGTTGGGCTTACATAAGACGTCGACCCCACTTGTTTGGCAACGTACCATTGATTGGCAGCCCAATTACCATTTTGGCTATGAATTGAATTCACAATTCACTTTGCAAGGCGAGCAAGTCATTCTAATTAGTGAACGTCCTGTCACTGCATTACATTTTGTTGAATCAGTTTTTGTTTCAAAAACAGATATTCGCTACGACAATGATTTTTGGATCGACCCACAAAACGGTAACGTGCTTAAAAGTCGTCAGAAAATTGCGCCCAATTTACCCTACATCGATATCACGTTATTAAAACCTTTTTCATGAGGATAAATACGGAATGTTTTCTTCATTTCCCACAAGATACATAGTACTGCTGCCGCGATTACTCTTTAGCAGTTTGGCTATTGGCTTAGTTTATAGCCAAAGCGTTTATGCTGACACGGTCTCTCATCAGCCAAATATCGCGGTTACCGCAAGTAACGACGTTAATATTTATGTTGCCCATGCACTTTCAGCACCGAAGCAATTACAGCTGCACTACTCCAGCTCGGTAAGGGTTAACCAAATACTCGCCGATACTATTGTGAATATTGAACAGATCCCGACAGATAAAATAGCTGTTAATGCCTCACTCTATTGGCCTGCCTCTGCGCTTTATACACAAAAAAATGCCGATGAAATTGAACAACTACAATATTCGGTATTAAAACAACTTGACCTTATAAAGCAAACGAATAGTAACGAGGCTGAACGCAAAGCACTTGATAACCTCGCGCTATGGATTGAATCTTTGCCCGCCAAAAAGAAATTACTTTCGGGGCTTGATTATGATGCCGTTCGAGTAAATTCGAATATGAATCCGTTAATTAACCAAAACATGCTATTGGTTTTACCCACCAGACCAAAACACGTCACTGTTGTCGGGGCAGTTGTCGGCGAGTTTTTTTCAAATACTAACGACACACGAATATGGTCAATACAGCCTTGGACGAGCCGTTATAGCGCCCGGGATTACCTTGCCAATATTCGTGTTTTTGATGACTCAGAAAATAGCTTCTCTTGGGTTATTCAACCCGATGGTAACATTGAAAAACACCCCATTGCTTATTGGAATTTCAAACACATGGATTTAGCCGCTGGTGCCCTTATTTATATGCCGTTTACTTCGCTACCAAAGGGAGCAAAATCATTGAATGAAGACATGCTGGCCTTACTAAGGAATAGTGCGCTGTAATGAAGAAGTCTACTCCCTCGCTTGCCGTTGCCAGCCGCCTTTCTGCTATTAGTTTGGCGCTACTGCCCATTTGGCATGCTCAAGCAAATAACCTCAGTTACCCAACTCTACAGCCTTCCATGTCTGATTTTGGTGGTGTTGGCTTAATGCAAATGCCGACAGGCCGGATGGCACCTGAAGGTGAATTCAATGTACAGGCCACGGTGAATGAAAACTACCATCATTACACTGCAACCTTACAACTTTTCCCTTGGCTGGAAGCCAATATTCGATACACCCAACTACAAGACCTTCTGTATTGTAACGACCCCAGCTTTTGTGGCACCAGCACTTTAACGGACAAAGGCATGGATTTTAAAATTCGCCTTTGGCAAGAAAGCTATTGGCTGCCAGAAACCTCAGTCGGTGTGCGTGATTTTGCCGGAACAGGCTTGTTCGATGGTGAATATGTTGCCGCAACGAAGCGCTTTGGCCCGGTTGATGCAACTTTAGGTGTCGCTTGGGGCTACATGGGTAACAGTGGCAATATCACTAACCCTTTTTGTAAAGCGTCAGATAAATTCTGTGAACGCCCTACTGGTACATCAGGCAGCGGTGGTATGACCGAGTTTGATAGTTTCTTTAAAGGCCCTGCCGCTGTTTATGGTGGGCTAGAATATCAAACACCTTGGATGCCCCTACGCTTCAAACTAGAATACGACGGTAATGACTATAAAGGCGATAGACCTGTCACCTCAGGCTCTACCGACATGCCACAAGACAGTAAGTTTAACTATGGTGCTCTATACCGCTTGGGCAACTGGGGGGATATTCGAGCCAGTTATGAACGCGGTAATACCTGGACCTTTGGTTTCACGCTACGCACAAACTTCAACGATTTAAAAGCCAGTTGGCACGATGAACCGGTACCCGCTTATCAACCGAAACAAAATGACGATGAAATTAGCGATGCGGAATATCTAGTACTAGCCGATGAGCTAGAAAAAATCGCGGGCTACGATGATCTGTCAATATATAAAGGTGATGATCAACTAACGATTGTTGCTAACCAGAAAAAATACCGAGATCGCAGTGAAGCACATTTGCGTGCAGCGACTGTATTGGCCAACCACAGTGAGCCGGTTGCCGAATATCGTATTATTGAGACAACCAATCATCAACCCGTGACTGAAACCCGCATTGATACCGCTAAATTTGCGGATGTTGCACAAGTTAGCTACATAGGAGCGAACATTGGTGACAGTACAGTGGTTTACTCACCAAATGAACCAGAAGGCCAACGCATAGCCGAACCAAGTAAAAACTGGGATGTGAGTATTTCCCCGACGTTACAGCAATCGATTGGTAGTTCAGAAGACTTCTACTTATTTAATATTGGTGTGAACGCCGGTGCCAGTTATTGGTTCGGTAACAATGTTGAGTTAGGCGGATCGGTCTACGTCAATATTTACGATAACTATGATAAATTTCTGTACGAGGTACCACCAGATGGGACAAATAACCTACGGGTTCGTACCTTAGTGCGCCAGTACATTAACGAAAACCCCGTTCGTATGGATAATTTACAGCTAACCTGGATGGATAAATTTGGCGACAACTGGTATACCCAAGCTTATGGCGGTTATTTAGAAACCATGTTCGGCGGGGCTGGTGGTGAACTACTTTATCGCCCATTAGGTTCGAACTGGGCGTTTGGTATAGACGCTAACTATGCGATTCAGCGTGATCCTGAATCACAATTTGGCTTCTTCACCGAAGAAGTACAGTTCGACTCTTTCACTGGCCGTGATTACCGCGTGCAAACAGGTACGCTTACCGGTCAAGCGACAGCCTATTATCAACCGCAGTGGGAATGGTTACCCAATACATTATTTAAAGTCAGTGCCGGTAAATACCTTGCAGAAGATGTCGGCGTAACTATCGACTTCTCGAAGCAGTTTGATAGTGGGGTTATCGCAGGGGCATTTGCTACTTTTACTGATATGTCGAGTGAAGAGTATGGCGAAGGTAGCTATAGCAAAGGCTTCTATATCTCGATACCGTTTGACATTATGACGGTGAAACCAAGTAATAATCGGGCAACAATATCTTGGATGCCACTTACCCGCGACGGTGGGCAAATGCTCAATCGCAAACACCAGCTTTACAGTGTGACCGATGCTCGTTCACCGTGGTATGGGCGTAAAGCAGTAGACTAACTAGCGGCTATCAGCCGTCGATATGTAGAAAACAAATAAATGGTTAAATGCTGACGTCGGCATTTAACCATTTTTATTATTGAGAGCTAAAATTGATATTGCCTAACCATTCACTTTTAGCCTAATAATTCACTTCAAGCCCAACAATCAATGCACAGATGCTATATAAACTTGGCACTAGAATAATATATATGCATGTAATAGCAACCTATACTAACAGATATAAACCTGCATGCTTATGATTATATTTATCCGCAACAAGACTAAGTGAGCTTTGTTTCATTGTGTGGGCGTATTTTCTAACCAAGAAGTATAAACTTAATTAATTCAATGACTAACTATAAAACCACTAAAATATTCAGTTAAAAACAAAAGCAAGAGATTAACTTTAATCATGGCTATTAATTTAATAATTAAAATTGAAAATAAAAACCTTAAATAAAAAGTGTGACATTTTGCTAAATAAACATTTTTTTATTATCAAGCATGTCAATAATAGATTATATTATATGTATAACTACGACGCCAATCAATTGGCGCGACTATCTTATACGACAAACCATTACGTCAATTAAATGGCGATATAAATAGAAGAGGCGAAATGCATGTTCAGGGTATATGCTAATTTCTCTGTTAATCATCCACTCATTCATATATTTAATATGTTGCTAACATTGAGTGTGTTTATGGTTAGCTGCTACCAACTGTTAGCAAATGAGAACCTTATTTTTGCTTTAGGTATCATTTTCGTTATTATTCCTACCTTTATTTTCGCACGGTCATCAGACTATAAACGAAAATACCTAAGTGCAAATAACTAAGTGCAAACAAAGAGGTACAAATAGTTAGGCAATGTGGCTAAATAGCAATAGAAAAAAAGCACCCATAGGTGCTTTTTTGTCAAAATAATATCATATTCTTCGTATTAAGCTTGTTTTAACTGCTGCCACATATCTTTGACAATCAGTTGATCGGCTGGCGTTAACTCAGATTGTGCAGCAGACAAGCTTGAATCAACGGCTTCATTCATCATGTTAATGTCCGCTTTACCCGCTAACTCGCAGCTCGCAGCTGATAACGAAATATGACCTCGAAGGTAACCACCAGCAAATAGCTCATCGTCTGATGCTGTCTCAACCATTTGGTCGATCTGGGTTAACAGCTGTTCTTCATATTGCTGAATCATGCTTCTCTCTCAAAGTCTGTCGGTTGTAATGCTTCAACCTGATAAAATTTACGCAACGCATTCGATAAGGTTAATGCGCGTACTGGAATGCCTTGTTCAAGGTATGCCAATACTTGCTCGCGTACTTTGTTGGTGAAGCCGATTCTATCTGGCTCACAATTGCCGCTCAGATTATCACAACTCACTCTAAAGCGAAAACCGCAGCTAGCCGCCAGAATCCATTCAATGGCTTGGGGCTTAATTTCTACCTTTTCAAACTCTGCTTGCACCGCTGCTGTACGGCCATCAGGTTCATACCAATAGCCATAATCTTCCAATAATCGGCGCTTCTCGCCTGCAATGCACCAATGTGCTATTTCATGCAACGCCGATGCGAAATAGCCGCGCGCAAAGATGATTCGATGATGAAGGTTGGCATCGTCAGCTGGTAGATAAATAGGTTCATCACCACCGAGTACAAGCTCAGTGTTATATGAGTGGAGGAATGTCTGGTTGAAAATAGAAATTAAGTCGTTGTTGAGAAAAAGCATATTCTGGGTTCTGGGTTCTGGGTTCTGGGTTCTGGGTTCTGGGGAGAATATTAATTCAAGATATCATAAGTGCCATGCTCTTCCCTGACATTTCCACTCCTGTATTTAATTAAGCCTGCAATCATTTTACTCACTCTTATGGCACTTGATAGTAAAGATTCAACTTTTTGTGGCTCAATATAACCAAACTCTTTTGCTAACATTAATTGTGTCACTAATTCACCGCAAGAACCTTTGGCATAATATAAAAAGCGTACAGATTCTTTTATCGTTTCACGTTCTTCACCTTCCGCAATATTTGAAGGTACCGATACAGCAGAACGCCTTATTTGATCTTTAAAGCCAAAATCACGGCAGTGATTAATCGCTTGATGTACATTAACGGCAAGATCAAAGCTTTGTTGCCATACATTTAACTTTTTATATTCCACTTAATTTATACCAACCTGAAAAATATGACCAAAGTTAAACGAAATAAAGTATCTTGCTCTTCCTAGATACTTTATTTCCTAGCAACCCATTTTAGTATTCCTCTATTTCATCCAAGAAATCATCCAAATACTCTTCATCAACAGGCTCTTCATCTAGGATTTTACTGCCTTGTGCACGGAAGTTCTTATTTTGAATGTAGGCATCTCGGGTAAAGATATACGGATCAGGAGAGTCACTCAATAAGGCTTCTTGCTGTACCAGTGCGGCGCGATCTTCCATGCCTTCGAAAGCCCATTTGCCTAGGCCTTGCCAGAAGTTAAGCAGGGTAAGCGGAAAATATAAGCCGTCGACGGTATCGCCAACGCCTTCACGTAGTGTGACAGGGCCATACAATGGAACCATAAAGTATGGGCCGTTACCTACACCGTAGTAACCCATTGAATCACCAAAGGCACGTTCTGAAGGTTTACGGATATCGGCAGCAGAAGCAATATCAATTAAGCCAGCGATACCAAAGGTAGTATTGATCCAGAAGCGGTTAAAATGCGTAACGGCTTGCTCACCTTCTAACATGATGATGCTATTCACCATGCTGGCGGGTTCATCCAGATTAGCGAGGAAGTTTTTTATCCCCGTTCGTAACGCCGACGGGGTATAGTCGACATACGCCAGTGAAACTGGACGGGCTAGATATGGGTCTAGGTAGTTGTAATTAAGATCCCACATCGCGCGGTTAAAGCCTTCTAAGGGATCATAAACGCCCGAGACATTGTATTCGCCACCGCTGGCTTCAAGCTCTTCATAAATTTCCGCTTCAAGCTCTGCATCGGTTTCTTCATCAAACGCGTCACTTTCGACTGCTGTCGTATTGATAACGACAGTCTCTTCCTGAGGCTGCACGATTACCTGCACCTGCGGTTCTGTGGTGGCGGGCTCTACGTTTGACTCATGCGATTCCTCACGCGATGAGCCGGCACACGCTGTTAAAGCGAATACGCTAAAGAGTACGATATGATGTTTTCTGCTCAATGCCTTATCCATAGCGATGTGATTGTCTCAACCCTTTGATTACACACATATATATAGCACCTTATTCATAGCATCTATGCTAACCATCATACAACCTTCCCCGCGATATATTATGACGAGTACCGTAAATATAAAACAGGCTGAATACTACAATAGTATTCAGCCTGTTAACAATTTACCAGTTTATGGTTTGGGGCGCAGCACTAATTTGTTATATCAATACTGTTTATCAATGGTTACGTTAGTAGAGTCGCCTAACACAACGACTTCACTCTGGCCGTACCAATCGCCCTCTTTGCTCATTAAGCTACCATCAGCATCGATACGTGCTTTGATAATATACTCAGGCAATGATGTCATTGGACGCTCAGGGATCATGCTATCGTTATCATCCAGCGTTAAGGTTAGCGGGAATGCCGATAACGGTAGACGCTTCGCTGCAATCGGCATTGGTGAGCCGTCTGAGGAGTGGACAGAGACAAACACCAATCCTTGTGGCGGTAGTGTAACATTCGGAGCTAATTCGACGGTTACAGATACCGAGGTTGCGGTGTTCTCACCTTGACTCTGCTGCGCCTGTGCACGTTCAATACTGCGATTCAGCATTTCAGCACGCGAATCGTCTTCACCGACCAGCTTTTTCATCATGGTCCAATAAGCAACAGCTTGTTCGTAATCGCCTTTTTCAAACGAATCAAACGCTAGCAGAGACATTGCTCGTAGGTTGGTATGATCTTGCTGAATAACCGTACGTAATAACAGACGAGCACGCTCGCTCTGCGCTGGGTCGCCAATCATCATTAGCGTTTGCGCGTAACTTAACTGTACTTCTGCATTATTTGGGTCTAAACGGAAAGCACGCTCAAGCGCTTCCTGTGACGTGTTGGCATCGCGGTTCGCCATGCCGATACGGCCCAATAGCAACCAGCCAGTGGCATCATCAGGGTTGTCATGTAAACGCGTACGTAGTGCGAGCGTAATATCGTCCATTTCTTGATCGCTAAGCGGGTCTGCACCCTGCTCATCCATCAAACGTTGAGACAATTCAGGCAAACGTGAAACGGTTTCTTTCCATGCAATAACTTTATCAAGGCTACCCGTTTGCATGTACATGCCATAACAAACAAACACCAGTACTAACAAACCAGGGATCAGCATTACCGGACTAACCGTGCTTTTAGCCTGCGCTGCTTGTGCGGGTACATCGTCTAATAACGATTGCTGAAGCTCGGCAACTAGCTCATCTTGGTTTACCACCAAGCCTTCGCTGTTTTCTTCTTTCAGTTCATCCATGCGGTCTTTAAAGAACGCTTTATTTAGCTCATCTCGGCTTTCGTCGTCATTTTGTTCTTTACCCTTATACATGGGTACAACAAACAACACGCCAGCAATCAATACCAAGAAAGCTGTGATCATCCAAAACAAAGTCATTACTTCACCTTCCCATCTTCGCGGGTTACTGTTTCTTGCTGTTCCATTTCTTTCATCAAGGCTTTAAGACGCTCTTGCTCGTCATCTTCCAGCGGTGATGCTTCAACGCGCACATCGGTTGTTTTACGCGAGCGAACAACGAGTACAGTAAAACCAATCACAATAAACAAGAGAGGGCCGGCCCACAGGATAATGGTCGACGCCATGATTGGCGGGTTATAGGTAACAAAGTTACCGTAACGCGCAATCATATAATCGACAACATCTTGCTTGCTCTTACCTTCATTCAGCAAATCAAAGGCTTTTGCACGCATATCTTGCGATAGCTCCGCGTTTGAGTCTGCAATATTGTTGTTTTGACACTTCGGGCAACGAAGTGTCATGGTCAACTCACGAAAGTCTTTTTCTTGTTGTGCGTCTTTAAACTCAAAAATATCAATGGCTGCTACCGCTGGCGTGGCGGATGTAGCCATCACACCAACGCCAACACTTAGCGCTAAAATCGGCCCAAGCAGTAGCTGAGCATAACGTCGAGAAAGTTTAATCATCCCTTCGCCTCCTCAATCATCGCATCGTACATTGGCTTGAGTTTGTCATTCCAATTGCGGTCATTTACATCACCAACATGGCGATAGCGAATAATGCCATCCGCATCAATCAGGAACGTTTCAGGTGCGCCGTATACGCCTAAATCCATACCCAGCATGCCGTTGCCGTCAAACAAGCTATGAATATACGGGTTACCCAATTCATTTAGCCAACGTACGGCTTTTAAACGTTCGTCTTTGTAGTTCAGGCCAATAATCTTTACGCCTTCACTGGCCAACTGGTTCAAGTAAGTATGCTCGGCATAACAGGTCGGACACCATGTCGCCCATACGTTTAATAGTAAAGGCTCACCAATAAAGATATCTTGCTCATACAGCTTGCCAGCCTCAACCAAGTCTTCTAGCTTGAATTCTGGTACCGGCTTACCAACTAAGACCGACTCCAACTTCGTTGGATCATCGCCACCGGCATTACGGCTTAGCTGATTCATGAACATCACAACCAGACCCAAAAAGGCGATCAGCGGAATAAAAAGTAATTTTTTCATCAATTCACCTCTGCCTCTTGTTCTGCCGATGACGACTTATTCTTCGATTTAGCAGTTTTGCGGAAACGGTAGCGCTTATCACTTATCGCAAATGCACCGCCCAACGCCATCATTGCTGAACCAAACCAAATCCAGTTAACAAATGGCTTGAAGTAAATACGTACTGCCCATGATTTGCCATCACCCAGCTTTTCGCCCATAGCAATGTACAGGTCACGAGTAACACCGCTATCAATCGCGGCCTCTGTCATCATTGAGCCCGCTACCGTATAGAAACGCTTCTCAGCATGCAGAGTAGTGACTGCCTTGCCGTCACGAGTAATGTCGAAATCGGCAATGTAACCGTCATAGTTAGGACCATCGGCATCACGCAGACCGGCAAAGTAGAAGTCATAACCTTGAACATTCACTGATTCACCTGGTGCCAAACGAACATCACGTTCGATGTCATAGTTTGACACTAGGGTGATACCGATAACGCTGACGGCTAAACCGATATGGCCCAGTACCATCGCCCAGTGGCTACGGCCTAATTTACCCAAACCTTTTACGAAGGTATGACGGTGCGTGGCGCGCTCATAAAGCTCAAAGCCATGCATTACAACAATCCACGTTGCCATTGCCATGCCTAGTACAGCCATTGGCTCAAGGCGCTGAGTAAACAGTTTGATCGAGAGGAAAGCAAAAGGCAGTGTTACTGCACCTGAAATCATCATCTGCTTGCTGATGCTAGAAATACTGTCACGTTTCCAACGTACCAGTGGACCGATACCCAAAATAAAGGCAAATGGGATCATCAACCAAGTAAACAAGGTATTGAAGAATGGCACACCAATCGACACTGAACCTAAGCCAATTTGTTTATGTACTAGTGGTAGCAATGTACCAATCAGCACAACCAATAGCGCGGCAACCAATAATAGGTTATTGGCTAATAATAAATTTTCACGAGAAAACAGGCTGTAGTTACCACGAGAGCGAATCTGCCCACCACGCAGTGCGTACAGTAATAGCGAGCCACCGATCACAACAACCAGGAAGCCAAGAATAAACATGCCACGCGCCGGATCAGAAGCGAATGCGTGAACCGATACTAAGACACCAGAACGAACCAGGAACGTACCCAATAGGCTCAATGAGAAAGCTGAAATCGCAAGTAGTACCGTCCACGCTTTGAACGAACCACGTTTTTCTGTCACGGCTAATGAGTGCATTAATGCCGTACCCGCAAGCCAAGGCATGAAAGAAGCGTTTTCTACTGGATCCCAGAACCACCAGCCACCCCAGCCAAGTTCATAGTAAGCCCACCATGAACCTAGCGCGATGCCTAGTGTTAGGAATGACCATGCAGCAATTGTCCACGGACGTGACCAACGTGCCCAAGCCGTATCAAGACGACCTGTCATTAACGATGCAATAGCAAAAGAGAATGCAACAGAGAAGCCAACATAACCCATGTAAAGCAATGGCGGGTGAATGATCAGACCCGGATCTTGCAGTAATGGATTCAAATCTCGCCCGTCAACCGGGAAGAATGGCAACGTGCGGTCAAACGGGTTTGACGTCACGATGATGAACAGGAAGAAGCCGATGGCGATCATACCCATCACTGACAGTACACGCGCCAGTGATTCAAGCGGCATACCGCGGCTATAAATTGCCACTGCAACCGCCCAGCCCGCTTGGATCAGAGCCCAAAGCAGTAATGACCCTTCGTGGCCACCCCATACTGCAGAGATACGATAGTACCAAGGCAACATGGAATTCGAGTTACTCGCCACGTAGGTGATCGTAAAGTCGTTGGTGTAAAAGCTCCAGCACAGAATAACGAATGACACTAATGTCATTGCAAAGATACCGTGTGTTAACGGGCGAGCCATGCGCATTAGCGCTTGATTACCCACCGTTGCGCCGTATAAAGGATAGACAGCGACGAGGATCGACAGACCCAACGCCACTATCAAACTAAAATGGCCTATTTCAGCAATCATTATTGTGTACTGCCTTGTAGTTGTTTATCTGTATATTGCAGCGGTTCATGTGTTCTTTCCATGGCCTCTGCAACTTCTCTTGGCATGTATTCTTCATCATGCTTTGCGAGCACTTCATGAGCGACAATCGTCGTTGGATCAACCAACTCACCCTGCGCGACAATGCCCTGACCTTCACGGAATAGATCCGGTAAAATACCGTTGTAGCGAACCGTCACTGAAGGACCCACATCAGCAACATCAAAGCTCACTTCAAGTGATTTAGGATCACGATTTACCGTGCCTTCAACCACCATACCGCCGATACGTAAGCGTTGACCAACATAAGGTTTTGAACCATCAGCTTTACCGTTTACGAGTTCCGTCGGGGTATAGAACAAATCCATATTTTGATTAAGTGCATACAGCAATAGACCGATTGTTGCACCGAGGCCAACGACTAGCGCCAGTACCAACGTCAGGCGCTTTTTACGTCTCGGGTTCATAGTGTGTTCTCCAGTTTTTCCGCTTCTTTAATGCGCAGCTCGCGCGCAATTTTATTCTTAATTTCCGCTGATAAACGACGCTTGGTCGTCAGGCTAGCAATGGTCAACCACAGCAGCATACCAAATGAAATGCCATAGGCAGCCCAAACGTAGGAGGCATACCCCCCCATTGCTAAAAAGTCACTAAAAGAATCAAAATGCATAGGGGCCTCACTTCATCAATTCACGCACCCAAGGGCGGTGGCTTTCACGGGCAATAATTTCGTTTCGTAGGCGAACCAAAGTCAGTGCACCAAAGAAACAAGCAAAACCAACGATGTTTAACAACAGCGGCCAAAGCATGCTGGTGTCCATCGATGGTTTATCAAATTTAGTAATCGTTGCACCTTGGTGCAGGGTATTCCACCACTCGACTGAAAAGTGAATAATCGGCAGGTTGATCACACCAACCATCGCCAAAATACCCGCAGCTTTTGCTGCCGTTTTTTGATCGTCAAAGGCGTTATATAGCGCGATAACCCCAAGGTAGAGGAATAATAAAATTAATTCTGATGTTAGGCGAGCATCCCATACCCACCATGCGCCCCACATAGGCTTACCCCAAATCGCACCCGTTAATAGCGCGATCACGGTAAACACAGCACCTATAGGCGCCATTGCCAGTGCCGCTAATTCAGACAGGCGTATTTGCCAAACGATGCCAATAAATGCAGCAATCGCCATCGACATATAAGCCCCCATCGACCAAATGGCTGCAGGCACATGCAAATAGATGATTCGGAAACTGTCACCTTGCTGATAATCTGTCGGGGCAAACATTAGCCCCCAAACCGACCCAATCAAGATGCAAACTAAGGCTATGATTGAAAACCAAGGCAACAAGGTACCGCACAGGCGATAGCAATTTTCTGCTTTTGCGTAGGGATGTAACCACTTCCACATAATTCTGCTCTACTCATGTAATAGTTATAAGTACGCTTGCTTAACGGTGTTTGGTATCTCCAAACAAGATAAAACTTCACCGTTAGCAACGTTAATCATCATTATTTTTTGCTGACCCATCAGATTGAGGCAGGGAATAAGCCCCTACTTATCCAGATCGGCCAAGCAAGTTAAATACTCCTTAGGGGGTATTCAAAACAATAACGCCAGCTTCCTTGTTCTTGCTCAAATTGTCTCATGAGTTCCGGTCTCATGAGACAAAGCTAATTACACTTAATTGTAATCATATATTGCACATTGATGTCTTATTATTGAACACTTATACGTAATGACGCTGCCACAGCAAACGGAGATAAGGTCGCCGAACCGACTAACATCGCACCCATCAGTGCCAATTGCCCATTGTAAGGCATACCTAAACTGGCTGCATCGATGGCAGAGGTTGCGAATATAAGCACAGGAATGTACAACGGCAATATGAGCAAACTCAATAAAACACCACCTTTTCGCAAACCGACAGTCAATGCGACACCAATAGCGCCTAGAAAACTTAACGTCGGTGTGCCGATAAGTAGGGTAAGCACAACGGCTTTCCACGTTGCCCAGTCTAATGACAGCAAAATCGCTAATAACGGGCTGATCAACAGTAATGGCACACCGGTTAATAACCAATGCGCGATCATTTTTGCAAAAGCCAGTACCGGTAACGGTGTTGGCATAAGCAGCATTTGCTCAAGCGAACCATCAACAAAATCATCACGAAACAAACGCTCCATCGACAATAATGCCGCTAATAGTGCTGCAACCCACACAATACCCGGAGCAATACGCGCTAAGAGATTCGGCTCTGGGCCTACTCCTAACGGAAACAACGTTATTACAATAATAAAGAACCACAATGGGTTAAAAACATCCGCCTGACGCCGGAATGCAATCAATAACTCTCGGCGAATTACTTGTGTTAAAGCGCTTAACATCATCCCTTCCCTACTGCCCCAATTTTATTTTTCTTAAATGATTGCTATCAGCAAACATGTCTTGGTGGGTGGTTAAAATCACAATGCCACCTCGCATCACATGGGAAAGGAAAAGTTGCTCAAGCACTTTTACCCCTTGCTTATCAATCGCAGTCAGCGGTTCGTCTAGAATCCACAGCTTATGGTTACTTAACCATAAGCGCGCCAATGCGACACGTCGTTGTTGCCCCGCAGACAACTGACCTGCTGGCACATCTTCACGCCCAGCTAAACCAACCTGCGCGAGTGCTTGCCACAAGCTCTTGTCACCACTGACTTTTGGCTCTCCGGCCAAGTCACTGCTTTCGTTACTCACGTGCATGGTTTCAAAAAAAGCCAAATTTTCAAAAGCCGTCAGCTCACGTTTAACCCCAGTTTGATGACCTAGAAATAATAAATCTTGGTGGTAGTCTTCACGTGCCGTTTCAATATTTTCATTGTGCCAACATACCTTTCCGCCATCTGCTCGCCCGAGCCCTGCAAGTATGCGCAGCAAGGTGGTTTTACCTGCGCCATTGTGGCCTTCAATCTGGACAAGTTCGCCAGTTGATACCGAAAAATGCAAATTCTCGAACAGTACCCTTTCGTCTCGGGTACAACTTAACTCTTCAACAGACAACATAAAAATGATGTATCCTAAGTGACACAATTAGGCTTGCATAATACCACAGCGGCCCTATCGATTGTTAGCGACAAGACCCTATTGACTGTTCCCTAAGGTTATTTATTGTGAACTCTATTCGTAGTGATCAGCCGTCCATTCAATTACAGACTAAAAATGGACAGGTCGATGTAAAAAAAGTGCCACAAGATGAATTAAAAACTTCTAAAAATGTTGCACCGCGCACAAATTCTTCCTTAAATGAGCAACAACCAACCTACAGCACCGCCACAAACACCCACCATTCCAAACAAAGTCAAATCGACCAGTTATTACAGCAAATGAATGTATTGCAACGACTATTTACAACTCTGCCTCTCGGTTTCACAGCAGAAAAGGGTTCACCCTCCTCGCCTATCAATCAACTTTTGTCGCAATTATTATTACCTGCCAACCAAGCACATCTTATTCGTTGGCTTCAACAAGGTGCTGGTAAAAGTACGCTTGCTGAACTACTGCTGCAGACGAAAAACTCACAAAGTCCACTGCGACAATGGCTCGGCCAATTGCCACTGAAGCAACAAGAAGAGGTTATCGCTCTGCTAAAACTGGCAGCTGAACAACGCCTGGCTCCACCACCAGCGACAAAAGATGCTGAAGCTGTACTGGTATATTGGCCGTTACTGCAACAGACAGGTAAAGAAGCGAAGTTGTGGATCCAGCGACAACCACAGTCAACGTCTCAGCCAGAGCAAGGGAAGCCAAACTGGACGGTAAGGCTAACGTTACCCATGGAGGAAAACAGTGATCTTGAGGCCATTGCAGAGTGGGGCGGCCACCAGCTCGGGCTTAAGTTTGAGTCACAGAGCCAAGCTTTACTTACTCGCACCGAGCAATTAAGCCCCTTTTTACTCACACGTCTAGAGCAACTTGGCCTTACTGCTAAATCGGTGCAATTTAATGTGGTTCCTAAAACCGGAACAGAGCCCACTCTAGCAGCAGGTATTTTGGTGAAAGTATGACTAAACGCGCGATCGCTTTACATTACAATGGCAAAAATACGCCTACCGTTGCGGCCAAAGGGTATGACGCATTAGCAGAGCACATAATTGAACAGGTGAAACAGCAAGGGGGACTCATTCACCAAGACGAAGCTTTATCAGCGTACCTCAACCAATTAGACGCTGGCGACAATATACCCGAGCCGCTATACCGTGTAATTGCCGAGCTCATTGCTTTCTCATGGCTATTAAACGGAAAAACCCCGCCCGGGTGGGAAGGGTTAACTGGTATTGATGAAGCTATTTAACCGGCGGTTTAGTTAGCGGCGACGAGGCTGAGCCATTTTTTGCTGTAAACGAAGCAGTAATTCGGCTTCCGCTTTTGGCAGATCGCACTCTTCCATTAGTTCGTTTACGTCAGCCCCTAGCTCAACCATTTTACTGGCACGGCTGTAAAGCTTGCCATCTGGATCTTGCATGGCCATTTCGCCTTGCCTGTCAGCAATCACTTCTAAATGCTGAGCCATATCCGCCAATTTCTGGCTCATGCCCATTGTACCAGCACGCAATTCATTAAATTGCTTCAGCAAACTTTCATGCTGGTGACGGGCATTTTTTAATACGGTTTCCGTCGCTGCAAATTTACCTTCAAGCGCCTGGCGTGCCAAACGCTCGCGTTTGACCATTAGCCATGCAATAAATACAGCCAATACAGATACCGCGAGCGGTAACCATTGCAACAACATTTCAAACATTATAGGTACGCCATGTCGTCCCATTCGTCATCAGAAAGCAACTTATTCAAGTCAACTAAGATCAGCAGCTCACCATCGCGGTTGCTCACCCCTTGAATAAATTTAGCACTTTCTTCAGTTCCCACACTTGGGGTGCTATCAATTTCTGAACTGCGCAGGTAAACAACTTCTGCCACACTGTCCACTAAAATGCCAATCACTTGCTTTTCAGCTTCGATGATCACAATGCGAGTATTATCAGAAATTTCACCCTGCATTAAGCCAAAACGTGAACGGGTATCAATAACCGTCACAACGTTACCACGTAGGTTGATAATACCCAGTACATAATCTGGCGCACCTGGTACAGGGGCAATTTCAGAGTAACGCAGTACTTCACGTACCTGCATGACATTGATACCGTATGTTTCATCTTCCAATTGGAAAGTAACCCATTGCAGTACCTGATCGTTACCGTCTTCTTTTTGTATTTCGGCGACACTCACCTGAGACATGCTGTTTCCTCATTTAACCTAATTTGCAGCTTGAATATTTACAGCCTTACATCTAATCCAGCATTAAGCATGGAAATTAGCTCGCTAACATGAATTAGTGCACACATTTTTTCTTTTACCATACCAGCAAGCCAAGGACGTTTCCCTGCCTTCTCTCGCCAGCGAACACTGTGTTCAGTTAGGTTTTCAGTACCTTGCAAGGTATTACACGCTAACCCCCACCGACTATCACCTAACATGACAAGATAACGATATTGTTCGCGATGCTCATCGTCGTTTAATTTTTCGGGCATCACCCAGCGCGCAGTATCGACTACATTAAGCTGGTGCTCTCTGTTGGTCATTAAGCCAAGATACCATGGTGGTCGTCCAAGTAAGTGATTTACATCACCCAACTGGTGAATTCCACCTAACTCGGCCAATGGTACAGCGAACATTACGCCATTAACATCAAAGAATAAGGCCTGAAATTCATTCCCCAACTGATGCTGTTGCTGCCAGTTATCGGGGGGAATATCATCGCCCGCCTGCGTATTCAACGTAATTTCAACAATTGGCGATTCATTATTGCCTACTTCAATGTCGTCTTTCTCAAGGCCCGATACGTCAGGAGCACTTGAAAGCGTAGTATTGTCGACACCTGCATCAATACCGCTTGTGCCATTGCGCTCTTGCGCGTCGTGCGCCATCACCTGTTGCCATTCATCACTCAATGTTTCAGTCTGGCTTTCTTGTGATATGACGGGCTCAACAATAGGTTCAGGTTCAACTACCGCAACACTACCCATTTGACTCAACAATCGCTGGACACCTTCCATCCCAGCGCTAGCGGGATCAGGCTCATACCAAGAGAGGCGTGCATGCTTCTCAGTCGTTTGTGGGTTAAAGGCATTTACGGCGAGAAGCGGTTCATCAAGCCGAGGGGCCTGATCAAGCGAATCAAAATCAAAGGGCGCTGCCGATTGAACATTCGTGCTATCGATGCTAACAGGCTTGATTATAGGCCCAGCATCTTGATATACCGCTCGGTTATCTGGCCTGGGCAAGTCCTGTTTATTGCTACTCTCTTCAGAAGCATTAATATTTTCAGAAGCAATAACCCCTTCAGAAGCATTAACCTCTTCACTTGTGCTAGCGTCGAATTCAAGGGTGCTGCTAAGCGCAGGGCTATCCTCAGGCTCCGGCTCGGCCAACAAGTCGAAAAAGTAGTCATCCAGCGCTTGTTCACTGGACAGCCGTGCATTATCGCTCATCCTGCTCCAAACGCTCCAAATAATTTAATAAGGTTTTGTAGGCAAAGACCCCACGGCAGTTACGGGCAAATAACGACGGTGGCATATGCTTGATACTGGCATCCCGAAACTTCGTATCGATTGGCACCGCCGATGCCCATACTTGTTCGGGAAAGCGCAATTTCAGCTCTTGCAGTGTCTGCAATGATGCACGTGTTCGCTTATCATACATCGTCGGTACAATTGTCACTTTAAAGCCTGCTGGCCGTGATTTTTGCATAATTTGCAGCGTACGCATCATACGCTCCAGCCCTTTCATGGCGAGGAATTCAGTCTGTACCGGGATCAATATACGATCGCTGGCAGCCAAGGCATTCACCATCATCACGCCAAGGATCGGGGGGCAATCAATTAAGACATAATCGTAATCATCGGTAAGGCTACTTAGGGCTTTCTTCAAAATCAGCCCCATGCCACCTCGGTTGCCCATCACCCTATCCAATGTCGCAAGCGACATATGTGCTGGAATAATATCAATGTTTTTGAACGACGTTTTAAGGATCGTTGGCTTAACCGTATCGCGGTTGATCTCGGTTAATTGAAATAAGTTAAATAGGCTCACAGGCAACGCGTCGGCATCAAAGTTGAGATATGTCGATAACGATGAGTGAGGGTCGGTATCCACTAGCAGTACACGCTTATTACGCTCACTTAATAACCCTGCTAATGTTACCGTGGTCGTGGTTTTCCCGACGCCACCTTTCTGGTTGGCAATACTCCAGACAATCACAGCAGACTCCTAAGCCATGCCAATTTCGACCAAAATGCGCTCTGCGATTCGGTCTAATGGGAGATCTTCTGTCGAAATACCCGCTTTTGCGACGGCTTGAGGCATGCCATAAACGACGCAGCTATCTTCATCTTGTGCCCAAATCGTTGAGCCGTTGCCCTTCAACATGCGAGCGCCTTCTCGACCGTCGGCACCCATACCAGTGAGTACCATTGATAACACTTTGTCCTGATATACCTTGGCTGCAGAGCCAAACGTTACATCTACACACGGTTTATAATTCATGCGGTCACCACCATCGAGAATTCGCAGTCGTGATGATCCCGCTCGACCGTCAACCATCATCTGCTTACCGCCTGGTGCTAGGTAAGCCATGCCCGGTTTTAAGATATCGCCGTCTTCTGCTTCTTTTACGTCAATCTGGCAAAGGTTATTCAACCGTGATGCAAAGGCTGCCGTGAAAGTCGCGGGCATGTGCTGCACCAGTACGATGGGATACGGGAAGTTGGCCGGTAATTTCGTCAGTATTTTCTGTAGTGCCACAGGTCCTCCGGTTGAGGTACCGATAGCGACTAGCTGGTACTTCTTGCCCGAGGCTTTAAATCGAGTAGCAGGTTTAACGGCTGGTGCACTGCGCACAGGTTGACGCGCTGTCGCTGTAGAAGAGCCAGCAGTCGTCAGTGAAGTTCGGCTACTTGCAAGCGAACGCGTTGCTGTTTCTCTCGAGGATTCTCGCGCTAATGCAGCCGTTGAGGCTTGTGCAGTGGCACGTACTGCGCGGCGCATAAATACACGCTTACGCGCTAATTCAGCGACACGCTTTTGCAATAGGCCAACAGCCTCGTCACGGTTACGCGCAATGTCTTCAAATTTTTTCGGCAGAAAATCTAACGCGCCTGCATCGAGGGCATCAAGTGTGGATTTGGCACCTTCATGAGTCAGTGAGGAGAACATCAAAATAGGGGTTGGCGTTGCCTGCATAATTTGACGCACAGCAGTAATTCCATCCATCACCGGCATTTCGATATCCATGGTGATGACGTCAGGGTTTAGCCGTTTGGTCATTTCAACCGCTTCTTTTCCGTTAACGGCGTTACCGACAACCTCCAGTCGTGGATCGGCATTAATAATTTCACTCACACGCCGGCGGAAAAAGCTTGAATCATCCACCACCAATACTTTTACAGCCATGTTAAATTTTTCATCCCGTTTATGAGTTCAATCAAACCAACTATGTTGCAGCTCTCAAATAAAGACTTAATGGCTTCACCGCGACGGTGAAGCCATTAATACCAACCTAAATCAGTCAGTGCTTTTTCGTTCTAATTATATTCATTAAGCCCCATCCCAGTGGCTTAAATGGGTCGTTAACGACCTGCGTAATGCTTCAGCAAGTTTGGTACATCCAAGATCAGTGCAATATGGCCATCGCTGGTGATTGTTGCACCCGCCATACCCGGCGTACCCTGCAACAGATCATCGAGTGGCTTGATGACGACTTCCTCTTGGCCAATCAAGGTATCAACAACAAAGCCGATACGCTGATGCCCAATTTGAACAATAACCACATGGCCGTGTTCGCGTTCACGCTTTGGAATACCAACGCCAGATAACCAATCTTGCAAGTAGAACAACGGAATGGCTTTATCACGAACAATGATCGTTAACTGGCCATCGACCGTGTTGGTCTTGCGCAGATCTAAATGGAAGATCTCATTCACACTTGGTAACGGTAAGGCAAATGGCTGCTCTGCCACGCCAACCATCAGTGTCGGCAAGATAGCTAACGTCAACGGCACTTTAATGTCGATGCGTGTCCCTTTGCCTAGCGCAGAATCAATGCTGATCGAGCCGTTTAACTGGCTGATCCCCGTTTTCACTACGTCCATTCCCACACCGCGACCAGAAATATCTGAAATTTCTTTTTTGGTCGAGAATCCTGGTGCAAAAATCAGATTATAACATTCGGTATCGGTTAAACGTGAGGCTGCATCAGCATCCATCACGCCACGGTCAACCGCAATGCCGCGTAGTTTATCGGGGCACATACCACCACCGTCATCTTCGATTGACAGTAAGATATGATCGCCTTCTTGTGATGCCGAGAGCATGACAGTACCGACACGGGGTTTACCGGCTTTTTCACGGATCGCTGGCATTTCAATACCATGGTCAACCGAGTTACGCACTAGGTGGACAAGTGGATCAGCCAACGCTTCAACTAAGTTTTTATCTAGATCCGTTTCTTCACCGCGCATTTCCAGCACAATGTCTTTATTTAGGTTACGTGCCAAATCACGTACAACACGTGGGAAGCGACCAAACACTTTCTTGATTGGCTGCATGCGCGTTTTCATTACCGCGCCCTGTAGATCCGCAGTGACAACATCAAGGTTGGCTACCGCTTTTGACATTTCTTCATCGTTACTGTTCAAGCCCAAGCTAACCAAACGGTTACGAACCAATACAAGCTCACCGACCATGTTCATGATGACATCAAGGGTTGATGTATCAACACGTACGGTCGTCTCTGTGGCTTTGCTTTTCTCTTTCACAGCAACAGGTTTAACTTTGCGCTCTTCAACTGGGGCAACGATTGCAGCAGGTTGAGCAACAGGTGCGACAGCCTTAGCTACTGATTCTGGTGCGGTAACTGCCGTCGCTTGTGATACAACTGCGTCAGCAAATGCATTTACATCATCAAGCATGCCTGCGACGGGCTGAGTGGCAAATTCAAGCTCATCGGCTGACGGACCTTTACCACTGCCGTGAAGCTCATCGAGCAAACGCTCAAATTCATCGTCAGTCATAACGTCATCATCACCGTTGGTTGTACCGGTGTCTGCAGGAACACTTGCTACAGGCGCAGCAACCGCAGGGGTTACCTCAGCCACAACGTCGCTATTACCCGGACCTTTACCACTGCCATGTAACTCATCGAGTAAGCGTTCGAATTCATCATCGGTGATATCGCCGCTTTCAGATTGGATCTGAGTCATAATGCCACTTGGTGAAGAGTGGCTTGGAGCCGTCTCGGTAACATTGCTCACGGGTTGCGCTACGCTGGATGGGCTGCCGCCGACACCATGAAGCTCATCGAGTAGACGGTCAAATTCATCTTGAGTGATATCATCAATACCATTACCAGAAATCGCCGCTCCTGAGATAGCTGACGTTGGTGTAACATCTGGTGCTGCTGGTAATGCGACAGTTTCAATAACGGGAGCTACTGGCTGTTCAATGACAGGCGCTTGAGGCTGAGTAGCCTGCAACAGCTCTTCTGCGGTTACGGGCTGGCTAAAGCGTTGGAGTGCATCCAGCAGGCTCTGCTCTGCTGGGTCGACAGGTTCACGTTCTTGCACCTGTGCAAACATCACGTTGATCGTGTCTAACGCTTCTAGGATCACATCCATTAATTCAGATGTTACCGAGCGCTTGCCCGTTCTTAGCAAGTCGAAAATATTTTCTGCACCATGGCAAGCATCGACCAGCTCAGCGAGAGAAAGAAAACCAGCGCCACCTTTTACGGTATGGAAACCACGGAAAATAGCATTAAGCAACTCTGAATCGTCAGGGCTACGCTCAAGCTCTACCAGCTGCTCAGAAAGCAGCTCAAGAATCTCTCCTGCTTCAATCAAAAAGTCTTGCAGGATATCTTCGTCTAAATCAAAGCTCATATAATTCCCCTAAAATCCAAGACTCGACAGCAAGTCGTCTACATCATCCTGGGTAGACATGACATCCTCACGTACCTCGCTGTTGACAATCGGCCCTTCTGGCGACAAAACACGTGCTTCTCGTAGCACTTCAGTTCTGTCTTCTTGTTCCATGCCAAATGCTTTTAGGATCTCAACTAATTGATCTTCTACTTCGTGCACTAACTCAATGACCCGGCGAATGATCTGCCCAGTCAAATCTTGAAAGTCTTGTGCCATCATAATTTCAGTCAACTGGCCACGTAATATCGTGCTGTCGCCTTCAACTTGGTTAAGTAGATGATCAATGCCGTGACAGAGCGACTTGAATTCAGCAAGGGCTATTTGCCCGCCCATCAAACGCTTCCACTGCGGATGTACCTGCTGTAATGTATCCCCCAATTTATCGGCTAACGGCTGAATACTATCGACAGCATCCATGGTTTTATTCGCCGCCGCTTCCGTTTTATCAATGACATAAGATAAACGGTCACGCGCATCGGGGATTTCAGTTTTCGCTAAATCATTAATACGGGGATCAAGACGGAAGTTAGCTAGCGAATCATGAAGCTGGCGCGTTAGCTTACCCACTTCAGCATAAACAGGGTCTCTGCTGTCGGTAACGAGGTTTTTGACTAACGTATCCGCCGCTTCCTGCTTACCATTTTCTAATAGGCTAACAAGCTCTTTTGCCTGATCAAGTGAAATCATTATTGTAATAATCCTTTTAGCGCCTAGCTGGCCGTTACTGCATACGCTCGAAAATCTTCTCTAACTTTTCTTTCAAGGTTGCAGCAGTAAATGGCTTAACGATATAGCCATTTACACCAGCTTGTGCCGCTTCAATGATCTGTTCACGTTTCGCTTCTGCTGTAATCATCAAGACAGGTAAGTGCTTCAACTCATCATCTGCACGGATGTGCTTTAGCAAGTCGATGCCCTGCATGCCAGGCATGTTCCAGTCTGTTACGACAAAATCAAAACCGCCTTTCTTCAACATCGGAAGGGCAGTCAATCCATCATCCGCCTCTTGGGTGTTATTAAAACCCAAGTCACGTAGCAAATTTTTGACGATACGGCGCATTGTTGAGAAGTCATCAACAATGAGGATTTTCATGTTTTTATTCAAAGTTGCCTCCACTGAGGTCACAGTGTTTTTATCTAATGGGTATTACGCAGCCCAAGCCTTTAGCTTTGACCGCAAACGTTGCATTGCCTGACTATGAATCTGGCTAATTCGGGATTCGCTCACCCCAATCACAGCACCAATCTCTTTGAGGTTGAGTTCCTCGTCGTAGTACAGAGACAGCACCAAAGCCTCTCTTTCAGGCAGCGTTTTGATTGCTTCCGTTAAAGAATGACGGAAATTATCATCCACAACCCCCTGAAATGGAAGATTTTCTTCAAGAGATTCTTCACTTGCGACCGCATCTTCAGACACACCGAGGTCTTCCATACCTATTAATCGACCACAATTAACATCATTTAAGGCGTGATGGTACTGTTCGAGTGTCATTTCGAGATATGCGGCTATTTCTTGGTCATTCGGATCACGGCCTAGCTCACTTTCAAGCACTGAAATGGCTTCGGTGATCCGACGGTTATTTTTATATACGGAGCGTGGCACCCAGTCGCCGCGACGAATATCGTCGAGCATGGCACCACGGATACGAATACCAGCAAAGGTTTCAAAGCTTGCCCCTTTGCTTGGGTCATAATTTTGCTGGGCTTCAAGCAAGCCAATCATGCCCGCTTGAATCAAGTCTTCGACAAGAATGTTCGGCGGAAGCCGTCCCAATAGATGATGGGCAATGCGCTTTACCAAAGATGAATATCGTTCAATAAAGGCCTGCGGACTTTCTTGGTATCGCCCGTATGTCAGAGCCTTATTCACCTAAGGGAACCTCTCTCGGTTCACGTTTAACCAGTAGCTTTTCAACAAAAAACTCTAAATGCCCACCCGCACTTGCCGGTACCGGCCAAGTTACTGCTTTATTCGCCAACGATGTTAGAGCTAGCGCAGCTGGGCTACGTGGAAACGCTTCAACTACAATTTTTTGGCGCTTAACCGATTGGCGTACGCGATCGTCCAGCGGGATACAAGCAACTAATTCAAGGTTGGCGTTAAGAAAGCGTTCTGTTACTCGTGTTAACTTGGTGAATAAATCCCGGCCTTCACGGTAACTACGTACCATATTCGCGACAATCTTAAAGCGCTGCACATCGTATTCACGACTTAAAATTTTAATTAACGCGTAGGCATCTGTAATGGATGTTGGCTCATCACACACGACAACCAACACGTCTTGAGCTGCGCGAGAGAAGCTAAGTACCATGTCAGAAATACCGGCTGCGGTATCGACCAACAACACATCAACATCTTCTTCTAGGCTACTGAATGCCCGGATAAGTCCCACATGCTGAGCTGGTGTCAGCTCTGCCATGTTTTGCGTACCCGAAGAGCCTGGAATAATTTTCACGCCGTATGGGCCTTCAACAATGATATCTTGAAGATCACACAACCCAGCCAATACGTGCGACAAGTTTCGACTTGCACGTAAACCGAGCATGACGTCGACATTTGCCAAACCAAGATCTGCGTCTAGCACCATGACCCGCTTACCTTGACGCGCCATCGAAATCGCCATATTCAAGGTAACGTTAGTTTTACCTACTCCGCCCTTACCACCTGTTACAGTGATAACTTTGGTAGAGCTTAGTCGTGTCATACGGCGCAAACCGCTAGCTTGATCGTACATGCTATTCTCAATCATAGAAGTCTGCCGCCTGATTCTCTGAGCTATCGCTACTCCAGAAATGGGATTGTTGGCTCAACTCTTTTTCTAATAATTCATTTGCCCGTGCAACTAAATAATTACCCGTGGCGACCTTTATATCTTCTGGTACACGCTGCCCGTCAGCCAAATAAGCGATTGGCAATGCATGCTGTATAGAAACACAAATCACTTCACCCAAGCTTAAAGACTCATCCAGCTTAGTCAGGACGCACCCAGATAATGGGATACGGCGGAAGTGCTCAATGGTTTCATGCAAGACGCGACGCTGCGCCGTTGCCGGTAAAACCAAAAAGCTGCGGATTTGTGCACCGCTATTTTGCATCAATGTATCAAGTTGTTCCGATAGTCGGATATCTCGCTGCCCCATGCCTGCAGTATCAAGCAAGACAAGGCGGCGGTGCCTTAACTGATGAAGTATATCGGCCAACTCTTCGGCATCTTTAGCGACACGTACCGGACACCCCATAATTCGGCCATAAGTGGCTAGCTGCTCATGGGCACCAATACGGAATGTATCGGTTGTGACTAGCGCTATTTGATCTGGACCAAAATCCATCGCGGCACGTGCTGCCAACTTCGCGATGGTGGTGGTTTTACCTACCCCCGTTGGTCCTAGTAAAGCGACAACACCGCCAGTTTCTAAAATACAATCTTCGGTAGTGATCAACTGATCTGAAAGCAAATCAAGCAAAGCTGGCCACGCTTCATTACTCGGCACGTCCTCTGGGATATAGCACGCCAGCTGATCGGCAAGTTCAGGAGAGAGGCCCATTTTTTCAAGGCGCTTAATCATCATCGCGCGCATCGGTTCACGGCGCTCGACTTCCTGCCACATAAGCCCAGATAACTGATGCTCCAGCAATTTACGGATCGAGGCCATTTCACTGCGCATCGCATCGATGTCATCACCATTTTGCTGGGTTGCTTTGGCATCATAACGACTTGGATCGAGTCGATTTCCCCCTCGCGAAGGCTCTGACTGACGGTGACCACCAAATAAATCTTTTTTTCGTTCATAGCCAAGCGGCTCAGGCTGCTTAGTAGCCGGGCGACGATAATCACCAATATCTAAGGCATGCTGTGGCTGACGCCCCATGCCTTGCTGGTTTCTCGATGGCTCTTGTCGTAAGTCGCGGCGCGGCTCATGGCGGGCAGGCTGGCTGCCCCTCATTCCACCGCCATGCATTGCATCACGCCCGTAACTGTTGTTACGCGTTGTAGGCTCACGCTGTTGACTGTGTATTGGCTCGCGATCAAAACCTTGATTATCACCCTGATGTTTTGACTGTCGTTTCAACAGTGCTGATAGCGAATCAACCTCAGTTTCAGGGGCATCTTTCGGTTCGTCATTGCCAGTATAATTTTGCAGCACGTTCGCGAAACGGCTTACCGCAGGCTTTTGTAACTGAACCCTATCGTCAGCTAGCTTTCGCTTTGCTTGACCTAAGCGCTCAGCAAGTGCATCTCGGGTTTGCGGGGCAGATTTCGGCGGCTCATTTGCCACATCGGTATCGACTGCAGCAACAATTTCAACACCGCCTGTCACCTTCTTGTTAGACATGATCACAGCATCTGCACCCAGTTCTTCCTTGACCTGA
The DNA here is from genome assembly GCF_050336695.1 of Photobacterium minamisatsumaniensis. NCBI lineage: Bacteria > Pseudomonadati > Pseudomonadota > Gammaproteobacteria > Vibrionales > Vibrionaceae > Photobacterium > Photobacterium minamisatsumaniensis. The sequence goes on from NZ_JAKJSI010000012.1 coordinate 27,461, forward strand.
CTTAGGGCTGCTCGCATATCTTTTGCAAAAAAACGTTTAATTTTCAATGCTATATTCTCGTTTTATTCGCTATTGCTTCGGCGTCAGCCCTGCAAAGCCACTGTCCATCATTGCTACTATTTGGTAGTTAGCGAAGATTATTCTTAGTTCCCCACCGCATTCACAATACGAATCTGTTTCTCATCAGGCACTTCCTGATACGACAGCACGCGTAATGACGGGATGGTATTTTTTACAAACTTGGCAAGGGTTGAGCGTAATACACCTGAAGTCAGTAATACGGCGGGTTCGCCTTTCAACTCTTGTTGCTGGGTTGCCTCAGTAAGTGAGCGCTGTAAGCGTTCTGCAAGCCCCGGTTCAATACCTGTCGATTCACCACCGGCTGATTGCATAGTTTTATGCAAGATTTGTTCCAATTCTGGAACTAATGTGATAACGGGCAACTCTGGCTCTATACCATTGATTTCTTGGCAAATAAGGCGTTTCAAACCAATACGTACCGCTGCGGTTAATATGTCAGGATCTTGACTCTTTGAAGAGTACTCAGACAGGGTTTGAACAATGGTACGTACATCCCTAATAGGAATACCTTCATGCAGTAAGTTTTGCAGCACTTTCACCACCACACCCAGAGAGAGTTGTTCCGGTACAAACCCTTCCACCAACTTAGGTGTGGTTTGGCCCAACATTTCAATGAGGTTTTGAACTTCTTCATGACCCAAGAGCTGAGAAGCGCAGTTGGTCAAAATTTGGCTTAGGTGGGTCGCAAGTACCGTCGCTGAATCAACCACGGTATAACCTAATGCTTGTGCGTGCTCACGCTGCGATTCCATGATCCAAACCGCTTCTAACCCAAACGCAGGATCGGTGGTTGCTTCGCCATCGATAGTACCAAATACCTGCCCCGGATTGATGGCAAGTTCCATGCTCGGGTGAATATTGGCTTCACCACACGCTACCCCCATCAAGCTAATACGGTAGGTGTTGGGCGGCAATTCCAAATTATCACGGATATGCACAGGCGGGATCAAGAAGCCAAAGTCTTGAGACAGTTTCTTTCGTACCCCTTTCACGCGGTCTAATAACTCACCACCCTGCTCTTTATCCACCATCGGGATTAATCGGTAACCGACCTCTAAACCAATCACATCGACTGGTTGAACATCGTCCCAAGAGAGCTCTTTCTGTGGTTGCTGAGTTGTCAGTTCTGTGGATGGCGTTTCCGCTTCTGCAATTGCCTCTGCTTGCATTTTTTTTATTCGCCAGTATGCAATAGCCCCGATCATCGCAGCAAGTAACAAGAAAGGAATATGTGGCATGCCCGGCACAATACCCATTACAAATAAAATCACACCTGTGATTATTAATGCTTGGGGGTTATTGAACATTTGGAAGGTCATTTGCTGACCCATGTCTTCGTCAGTATTTTGACGGGTCACCATCATTGCCGCGCCAATCGACAACAGGAGCGATGGTATTTGTGCTACCAAGCCATCACCGATGGTTAATAGGCTATAAATCTCAATCGCTTCACCAAAGCCAAGGCCATGCTGGGTCATACCAATGACCAAGCCACCGACAATATTGATGCAAAGGATCATGATACCGGCAATCGCATCACCTTTAACAAACTTCGACGCACCGTCCATTGAACCGTAAAAATCCGCTTCTTTGGTTACTTCAAAACGACGGGTCCGCGCTTGATCTTGATCGATAAGGCCAGCATTCAAGTCGGCATCAATCGCCATTTGCTTACCGGGCAAGGCATCAAGGGTAAATCGAGCACTTACCTCAGAAATACGGCCGGCACCCTTAGTCACAACCATGAAGTTGATGATCATCAAGATAAGGAATACCACTAAACCGACTGCGTAATTACCGCCAATAACAACCGAGCCGAAAGAATCAATGACTTGCCCTGCGGCATCTGGGCCTTCATGGCCATACAATAGAACAACACGCGTCGATGCCACATTAAGCGCAAGGCGCAGTAGCGTGGCAATCAGCAATACGGTTGGAAAAGCGGCAAAATCCAGTGGGCGGCGGGTATAAACCGTCACAAGCAATACAACCAACGCCAGCGCAATATTGAAAGAAAAAGCCATATCGAGCAATACGGGCGGGATTGGCAAAATCACCATCGCCAACGTTGCAAGTACCATAATCGGTGCCCCGATTGACGGCATAGACTTCAAACGCGCGAGTGGCACTTTTTCTAAGAAAGGTAAAGATAGCTTCATTAATTCTAATTATTGAGTAACGCTGCGCTGCTTTACTCATGTCATTTTCATTACGAGGTGTACTCGCAACACATGAAGATCAGCTGCAGAAATCAAAATAAACATACCAATCTACATATATATCAGCTCAGAGATCCCAAGTACCACACTCGTTAAAGTGGTAATTGTTAAGGTGATAGATATCCAGATTGGTACAGGAAACGGGTATTTTACCGTCATATCCAACAAATCGAAACTAGATTAGCAAGTTTCGTACCTATCAATAAGCAAGCTTCATGCCCAGCGAGCCGTCAATAAATTGGCGCTCAATTTGCCCATTTGATAATTGGTTGTTTTAAAATCGATTAGTAGTGGTAATCACTCGGTAAGTTAGACGCTTCTTTCGATAATACGGGCTTTTTACCCTGCCCTTTACGGTACTGCTTAAGTTGGAAGATATAAGCTAGTACCTGAGCAACTGCACTGAACAAACCATCTGGAATTTGTTGCTCAAGCTCTGCCGTGTGATAAAGCGCACGGGCAAGCGGTGGGGCTGGCACAATATCAATTTGATGTTCGTTGGCGATTTCACGAATTTTGAGGGCCAAAAAGTCTGTCCCTTTCGCGACAACAACCGGTGCTGAGTCTTTGTCAGGATCGTAGCGCAGCGCAACTGAGAAGTGCTCGGGGTTAGTGATTACCACATCGGCCTCCGGCACATCTGCCATCATTCGCCGCTGTGCCATTTCACGCTGCAGCATTCGGATCCGGCCTTTTACCTCAGGTTTACCTTCAGTGTCTTTGTACTCGTCTTTAATTTCTTGCTTGGTCATTTTTAATTGTTCGTTGTGTTGCCATATTTGATAAGGCACATCAATAGCAACAACCACCAGCAGTGAACTACAAATCAATAGAACGAAGCCTAACAAAATGTCTAAGGCATGAAATAAGTTCTGCGGGTAAACTTCAACGGTAAGTTTGAATAGGCTTTCGATGTTAGCGCGCATTAAGAAAAAGGCGACACCGGCAACGAGTGACACCTTCAGAATTGACTTGATCAGCTCAACCACACTCTGCTTACCCAGCATTTTTTTAAGGCCGCTAACAGGGTTAATTTTCGACAATTTCGGCATTGCTGCTTCCACGGAAAAACTCACGCCACCAAGTCCGGCAGCTCCCATTAACGCAGCACAAAATAGAAAGACCAAGACCAAAAATAATGGAAAGGCAATGTGCCATATCGACGCCCAAATCAACGCAAATAAACGGTTAAGATCAAAAATTTCTTCACGGCTGAGTGAAAACATTTGGCTCATGATTTCAGCAAGCCCTCTGCCTAAGTCTCCACCAAACCACATTAAACTAACGGCACCAGCCATTAACACAGCGACAGAAGCTAATTCTCTTGAACGCGGTACTTGCCCCTTTTCCCGCGCCTGCTCAAGTCTTCGGGGCGTGGCGTCTTCGGTACGTTCTTGACCGTCGGACTCTGCCATTAGCAATCCACCCTAATCAAACTGCAGATCTGACCAAACCCAAGTTCCCAACTGTACTCATAATGCGGCATGATGCCAGCCACCAAGAACCAACTGATCAAAAGACCAATCAACAACGCGAACGAGAAGCCCAACGAAAAGATGTTCAGCTGTGGTGCTGCCCGTGTCATCACACCGAAAGACAAATTGACCGTCAGCAACGCAATGATCCCAGCCAATGCCATATTTAGCCCCATTTTAAACATCAAACCGAACCACCCTGCTAGCTGGTAATAATCGGTGGGACGTAACATAGACTCGCCTATCGGCAAGGTAGTAAAGCTTAATACGACTAGATTCAACATCATGAGATGACCGTCGGTGGTCAAAAACAGCATTAACGCCAACATCATGTATAGCTGGCCAAGCACAGGGGTATTCTGGCCATTTGCAGGGTCAACCATCGAAGCAAAACCCAAGCTTGATTGCATACCCAAGATCTGCCCGAGTAACACAAAAACCTGCGTCACAAACTGCGTGACCAACCCCATTGCGACGCCGATAATCACTTGCTGTCCTGTGATTAAAAAGCCCTCAAACGAAAGTAACTCTATCTCTTTGGGAACGGCAGGTAACATTGGCATAACGGCAAATGTTACCGTCAGAGAAAGGTACAATCGTATTTTAGGAGAGACAAAACGCGCGCCAAAGAATGTCATGACCATCATCATTGAGGAGATGCGAGTCAGAGGCCAAAAGTAGTTAGCAATCCAATCGAGTAAGAGTGCTGAAGTGACATTCATTGATGGTTAACTCTCATCAATATAACAACTGTGGGATCTGTTCAATAATCCGGTGAAAGTAATCTATCAACATCTGAGTCATCATGTGGCCGAAAAACATCAATGCCAATAAGGTCACGATCAAACGCGGTAGGAAACTTAACGTCTGCTCATTTATCGAGGTTGCCGCCTGAAATACGGCCACGACTAAACCAATCAACAAGCCAGGGATCACGATGGCACACACCATCAGCAATACCATGAACAACGCATCTTGGAATATTTCGACAAACGCTTCAGGGGTCATGTGCCAAAACTCCCCGCTAAGGTTGATAGGATTAAGTTCCACCCATCAACAAGCACAAATAACATCAACTTGAAGGGCAGTGAAACAATCATTGGGGATAACATCATCATACCCATCGCCATCAATACTGAAGCCACAACCAAGTCGATAACCAAAAACGGTAGAAACAACATAAAGCCAATCTGGAAGGCTGTTTTTAACTCGGAGGTAATAAATGCAGGGATCAACACTGTCATGGCGACATCTTGTGGATCGGTTGCTGTCGAGCCTGACATGTTCACAAAGCTTTCAAGATCTTTCACCCGTGTTTGTTTAAGCATAAATTGGCGTAATGGTTCTTGTGCCTGCTCTAACGCCTCGGGCGCGGTGATCTGCTCATTGATATACGGCTGCACAGCGTGAGTGTTGATCTGATCAAGTACTGGCGACATGATGAAAAACGTCATGAACATCGCAATACCAATGATCACCTGATTTGACGGGGTTTGTTGTAAACCCATCGCTTGCCTGAGGATCGACATAACCACGACAATGCGGGTAAACGACGTCATCAAAATGACGATCGCAGGCAAGAAACCCAGTGCTGTCATCAGCGCAAGGATCTGTAAAGTTATCGAGTAATCTTCACTACCATCGGGATTAACCGTTACAGAAAAGGCAGGGATACCTCCCCCCGTGCCTTTTGCCGTCACCATTTGGGTGGCACCACCTTCACTTTGCATTTCACTGACGGTGACACTGCTGGCAGCCGCTGCGGTTTCAGCCATTGCGGGTAACGTTAGCAAGAGGCTAACTGCCGCTAATATGGCGGCAATAACACTATTTTTTATCATCTTTTTTCAGTAACTTGCCTAGTTGGTTCGCAAATTCTTGCCCACCAGACACCTCATCCATGGATAGCGGTTGATCCAATTTACCCAATAGTGAAATATTTTGTTGAGTCACCCCAACTAACATTTGCTCATCACCGACCTGTAGCAAAACAATACGTTCACGCTGACCAACCGGTAGTTGGCGTAAAACTCGAAGCGACGAGTCGTTTCCCTGTACACCTGGAAATTTCATTCGTTTCAGCAACCATGCCAAAAACAAAATAACGCCCACGACTAACACCAGCGACGCAACTGTTGAAGCGATACTGAGATTAGGTGCCGCTGATGCTGCTGACGATGCCGATGTCGCTGGAAATGACAACAAACCGAACAGCGGAACAAGCAACACCATAGGTTGCTTGATAAACGAAGACAGCTTAAAAAAAGAAGAAAAAATCATTAACGTTATTCACTTAAGGTATATCGCACTAGCGCAGTTTTTTAATACGTTCGGTTTGACTGATCACATCCGTTAAGCGAATACCAAACTTGTCATTCACCACTACCACTTCACCGTGTGCAATCAAGGTGCCATTTACCATCACATCCAGAGATTCACCTGCCACCCGATCGAGCTCAACCACCGAACCTTGGTTCAGTTGAAGTAAGTTACGGATACTAATTTGGGTACGGCCAACTTCCATTGAGATAGTGACCGGAATATCCATGATAGTATCAAGCTTACGACGCTCGTCCTCACTGAACGGAGTAGATTCATCAGTGAGCTCTTCCAATGGCGCAGGCTGTACACTTTCGTCAATCGCTTGCTCGGCAAGTGCTGCGGCCCAGTCATCAGCAATTTGTTGGTCATTCTGAGACATTTCTTTACCTACCTATCATCTTCATCACTGTGAATATTCAACAGTGCAGTACCTAATTCATCACGGTCTAGAAAAGCTAAATCACTTTTCACCATATCTGGTCGCTTCAGTTTTTCTGATATTTTCAAGGCAATATTATCGCCCGATTTACCCATCTTGGCGCGATATGTGGGTAAGTCTTCAACAAACACTGTCGCGGCTTCTGGCATATCAATTGGGATCACATCGCCAGGTTGTAGCTCCATTAAGTCACGCAATGACAATTCAACATCGAGTAACTTGGCGCGCATATTCACCGGCACATCCATGATTTCATCACGAAGTGCCTTGCTCCAACGTACATCGGTATCCATTTTGTCACTTTGAACACCCGCATCGAGTAACTCGCGGATCGGCTCGACCATGGAATATGGCATCACCACATGAAAATCACCGCCCCCACCATCGACTTCAATGTGGAATGAGCTAACGACAATCACTTCCGTTGGGCTAACAATGTTTGCCATGGTTGGGTTAACTTCTGAGTCGAGATATTCAAACTCAACGCCCATTACTGGCGACCACGCTTCACGGTAATCTTCAAAAACCAGCTTCAGCAGCATCTGAACAATGCGTCGCTCTGTCGGGGTGAATTCACGACCTTCAATCTTGGCATGAAAACGTCCGTCACCACCGAAGAAGTTCTCAACCAAGATAAACACTAACCGTGCTTCCATGGTGATCAACGCGGTACCTTTTAACGGCCGGAAGCGCACCATGTTCAAACTGGTTGGTACATACAAGGTATTTTGATACTCACCAAATTTGAGCATCTGTACCCCGTTGATAGAAACCTCTGCCGTTTTTCGCAGCATATTAAATAGGCTGATCCGCATATGACGCGCAAAGCGTTCATTGATCAGCTCAAGCGTGGGCATTCGCCCACGCACAATCCGGTCTTGAGATGAAAAATCAAATGATATGACGCCCGACTCATTTTGGCCGCCATCATCGTCATCTTCTACGTCATCAACACCATGTAAGAGGGCATCAATTTCGTCTTGGGTTAATAAGTCACTCACATTAAACCTATTGCATTACAAAACCAGTGAATAGCACCCGTTCAACAACCTGCTGACCCGATACTTTCATCATTGTACTCTGTACAGCTGACAATGCCTGCTGTCGTAGATCAATTCGCCCATTTGGGGTGCGTAGCTGTTCAACGGTTGCGGCACCAAACGTTTGAAGCAGCGTACTTTCAATCAACGGAATATGCTGATTAGCCGATGCTTCATTATTATCACCGCGTACCATCAGTTGCACTTTAACCTGAACCAATCGGTCTCGATGATCGCCAGTTACATTAAAGATAAATGGCTGAGGCAAAATGACATAATATGCAGGCGATTCAGCAACAGGTGCTGATGCGCCCTGCGCTTCGGCAGTTTCAATATTACTGCTGTCATCCCCCAGCATGAACCATGCCGCAACTCCCCCACCAGCAAGTAAAAGGACGGCCACAAGACTAATGATAATTAGCTTTTTTTTGCTTCCGCCGTTGTCTTCATCTGCCATTTGGGCTTATTCCTTTCGCTATTCTAATTTTTGACCTAACCAGTTTAACAGAGTTAAACACTAGGGCGTGTTGACGTTTCAACATTCAGCCTGCTGAGAGCGATTTTTTCAGATAACAAGGCAGAAATTACAGTGACTAGTGGTTCTAATCATAAGATTTCTAACAACGTTAGGTGGAAAAATAGCCTCAGCCCAAAGGGTAAAGTCTGAAAAAGCTTTATACAGCGTTACTCAATTTGCATTTAGGTGAACACGCCCTAGGCATAATAATCAACGCCATCTTTAGGTTGCGAGACCCACAATTCATTCGCTTCAACGCCTTGGAAATCATCATCACTTCCAATCTGGTTCGCTGAACGTTGGCCGTTACTATCATTACCAGTTTGCTGACCTTGTGGGTTCTGCTGTCCGGTAAACTGACGACTGCCGTCTTGTTGTACCGAACTTTGCGTAAGCTGCAGTCCTTGCTGGCTCAATAGTTCACGTAACCTTGGCATTGCTTGCTCTACCAAATCGCGTGTTTGCTGATTTCCAACGGTGAACTGAACCGTCGCTTGGTCGTTATTCATCGAGAGTTTAATTTGAAGCTTTCCCAACTCCGGCGGATCTAGGCGTATATCAACATGCTTCAAATTTTTAGATAGCATCATCTGCATCCGCTCAGCAAGCTGTTCACTGGCTTGCTCTTTGTTGAGCGGTAAAGGTGACTGTGGTGTCACTGCTGCTTGCTCTGTCACTCGCTGAAGCAATTGCTGAGTGGAAGTAGTACTTGTCGAAGCTGTTTGTTGAGCTGATTGTTCTTGGCCTGACTGATCTTGCTCAGCTAACGCTGCCGATGCCAGCGTTTTACCAACCAATTCATCGGCTGTCATTTGAGCGTTGGTAACGGCTTGTTCATTACCTGAGTTCTGTGTCTGTGCAGCAACGGCTGCTGTCATCGGTGTAGCCATCGCTTGAACATGGTTGGCTGACTGCTGCCCAGTCGCCACATCTGACGCTAGTGGAATAGCGCTCGTCGCTGATGTACCAGTCAATGTTTGCGTTTTTATGTCTCGCACGGTTTGCTCAGGGTGCTTTGCAAGCTCGCCACTGGCGACCACTTTATTTTCAATGGTTTTATCTATAGCGGCTGCATCTGTCAGTACTTTGTCACCATTAATGGCAACATCGCCACCGTAGTTCCCAGCATCAATACTATCGGTGTTGGTGCTTGCTTCAGAATCTTGGGGAATATTATCTGTAGAACGAATAGCCGTTCTATCCATTGGCTGCTGAGCAAATACTTGTGCCAACTGGTCGTCGGTTAAGCCTTGCTGCTCAGTCGTCATTTGTGGTGTGTGAGTCGCTTGAGAAACAGAAAACTCATGGGACTTTTCAGGCGGCAAAGAGTTGCCAGCCAATAGAGAAGCAACGTCCTCAGACTGGGCATACGTTTCAATCTCAGCCTTGTTATTGGCTGAGATTGGCTCTGAAGGAGAATGACCGTTCAATTGCTGATTCGCAGCCGTCAATCGGCTTAGCAGTTCTTCACCTTCGTTCATCGCTTGCGCTTTGCTCTCAGGCTTCGAGTTCACATCGCTTTGTGCTGTAATCGCTTGATCGCCATTTTTAATTTCATGTTCGGCTTTCACTGTCTTCGGCTCAGGCTGATAAGCGGTACGAGCAGCTTCAGTATTACCACTTGTACTATCTTGTTGATGCTTAGATGATTTTACATCGTCACCGCCAACAACTTTCGCACTTCCTTCGCCTATTGCGGTATCGGTTGAGCTGGCTATTTTTTCTGAAGGTAAGGGTTTCTCAGACGCTTGAGGTTTATCTGCCGCAGTGCCAACCGCTCCCTGTAATTTTTCCGAGAACTCAGCAGGCTTGCCTTCAACAGTATCATTTTTTGGTAACACTGTTTTACTGGTAGTCGCAGCCGAAGGGCTTACTGCCCCTTTCGATGGTATTGGTTCGGCTGTTAATAGACGGGATGAAAGCATACTGGCCCTTGTTGAAAAACACTGAAGTCATCGCTAGCAATGCAAGAATCACACCACTTACGTGCCTCATTGATAATGTTAATACTATTTCTAGCTGGCCTATCCTTACAACGACAGTTAGCGATTAATACTTGTATTCATTCGACGGGCAAACTGTAAGGTCGCAAATTCATCCATCATTTTCTGCTCTTGCCGGTCGAGGTGTTGCTGGCGTTCTGTTTTTTTCTTTTCTAATAGCCACTCGATCGAACGGCGTTTCTTGCGCACTTCATTCCAGTGTTCGCTGCATTGCTCAATCTGCTGTTCAAACTGAAGGCCCGCCGCCTTTTGCTTAACCAAGGTTTCATCCAGCTGGTTAAGAAATTTTTGCAAATGACCGTACGCACTGGCGGTTAAACCTTCCTGACCCCGCACTGAGAGTTGCTTACAGTAATCAAGACGGTATTGCTCAATCTGTTGCAACTGCTGCAGGTAGTTTTGGTGTTCAATACGTGCTTGGTTCAGCGCCAAAGACGCTTTATGCTCGTCATCCCGAGTACGCTCGAGGATCAATTCAAGGGCTTCATCAGCCATAAGTCACTTTCCTCCGATCACGTTTACGCTTGTTAACCACCGAGGATCGAGCGCAACATATTCACGCACATATCATAAGGCACTGTTTCTTTCATCGATTGCTGTAGGTAGCCATCTAACCTTGGTTTAAAGGTAAACGCCTGATCGATTCCCTGATCCGTACCTGGCTTATACGCACCAATCGACACTAAATCTTGGTTTTTTCGACAAATAGATAATATTTGACGCACCGCTTTTGACATCAACATGTGCTCTTCACTGACAATAGCAGGCATGACTCGACTTACAGAGCGCTCAACATCGATCGCAGGATAATGACCGGCATCCGCCATTTCCCGTGACAGCACAATGTGTCCATCGAGGATTGCTCGAGAGGCATCAGCTATCGGGTCTTGTAGATCATCACCTTCGGTTAACACCGTAAAAAACGCGGTTATTGATCCTTGGTGTTCTCCGCCATTACCCGCGCGCTCAACCAAGGCCGGTAATTTAGCAAACACCGACGGTGGATACCCCTTCGTTGCAGGCGGCTCACCAACAGATAGAGCGATTTCTCGCTGCGCTTGGGCAAAACGCGTTAACGAGTCCATCAGGAGTAGAACATCTAACCCTTTATCGCGAAAATACTCGGCGACGGTCAACGCCGTTTGACACCCTTTCAAACGCATCAACGGCGAGGCATCAGCCGGGGCTGCGATTACCACAGCACGCTGACGACCTTCAGCACCGAGGCTTTCATCAATAAATTCTTTTACTTCTCGTCCACGCTCACCAATCAAGCCTACCACCACAACTTGTGCCGTAGTGCCACGGGTCATCATACCCAGCGTGACCGATTTACCGACACCGGAACCGGCGAAGAGGCCAATTCGTTGCCCCTTACCCACGGTTAATAACCCGTTAATGGCTTTCAGGCCAACGTCTAAGGGTTCTTTGATGGGCTTCCTGGCTAAAGGATTGATCGGCTCGGCATTAAACGAAGCGCGGTCAGCAGTGTAGATGGGGCCTAGACCGTCAAGCGGGTTACCAACGCCATCAATGACCCGACCTAGGAGCTCCATGCCGACAGAAAGGCCACTGGCTTGTAAAACGGGGGTCACTTTTGCCCCAGGCATAACACCCGTAAGCTGTTCGCTGGGCATTAGAAATAGCGTTTCACCGGAAAAGCCAACGACTTCTGCTTCCATCTCGCCATTAAGCGTTTCAACCTTGCATGAGCTCCCCACAGGGGCTCGGCAACCAACGGCTTCAAGCGTGAGACCGACGACTCTGACCAAGCGGCCTGAAGCGACAGGACGACAAGCAGTATTTTGGGTTTGATAACGTGAAAGGCGTTGCGCCAAGGTGGCCATTACTGGCCTCCGGCTGGCAACTGGCTGTTGATACCGCTGAACTGTGCAAGTAAATGACGAATTCGGTCTTCGAGCTGATAGTCCACGCTGGAGTCACCAGACTGAACATGTAAATCGCCCCGGCTCATGGCTGGTTCAACCTGTAATGTCCATTGTCGCTCAGCGAGGTTCTCTTCACCGTATGCTTCTTTGACCAAGGTAAAGTCATCTGGGTGAAGGCTAATTTTGACTTGCTGGGTTGCAATCGGCAACGCGGCCACTACTTCACGTAGTGTATTCAAGATAACCTGAGGGTTAGTCTGAACTTCAACGCGAATAAGCTCACGGGCAAGCCCTGTGGCGAGCTGAATTAACTGCCCTTCAACCTCGTTATCCACTTGCTGTAATGGCGTCGCCATTTTTTCGACAAGTTGAGTAAGAACCCCCACTTGCTCATTAATTTGTTGCTGGCCTTGCTCAAGCCCTTGCGCTAAACCTTGCTCAAGCCCTTGCGCCAAACCTTGCTCAAGCCCTTGCGCTAAACCTTGTTCAAGCCCTTCTTGATGGCCTGTTGCACGCCCTTCGACCAGCCCTTCATCATAAGCCGATTGTCGAATTTCGTCTAAATCCGCCGCCGTTAAAGGCGGAGGACCTTGCTCTTCTTCCTCCTCAATCGGCTGGGCTTGCCATTGCGGATCATAGTTAAGTGCATTGTCGGCAACTTCGTTAAGGTCGTCACTATAATCAGGGTACGCCCACCGCTCAAGCTCTTCAGCTTGATGTTCTGCGACCCGCATAAAACCACGTCGGCGTTCAGTTGACATAACGCACCTGTGGCAAGATCTGCAGCGAGTTCACAGCCACAATGAGAGACTTATAAGAATTCATCGGCGCCGCCTCCCGTCAGCATTAGCTCACCAGAGTCTGACAAGCGACGTGCGATAGAGAGAATTTCTTTTTGCGCAGCTTCTACATCTGCCACTCGAATAGGCCCCATGGCTTCAAGATCGTCTTGCAGCATTTCAGCCGCACGCTTCGACATATTACGGAGGATTTTTTCACGCAGTAGATCGTCTGCACCTTTAAGGGCTTTCTGCAGCAGATCTTGTGGCACATCACGTAGCAGCGTTTGAATGCCGCGATCGTCCACTTCGGCAAGGTTATCGAAGACAAACATCAAATCTTCAATCTGGGTCGCCATGTCTTCGTCATTCTCGCGAATATTATCCATCAACAGCCCTTCGACGTTGTTGTCGAGGTAGTTCATGATTTCAGCTGCAGCCTTCAGGCCACCAATCTTCGCCGCTTGTGCACCTGCCTGACCAGCAAACTGTTTCTCCATGATATCGTTTAGCTCATGAAGTGCTGCTGGCTGAACTTCCTCTAGGTTCGCGATACGCATCATCAAGTCGAGGCGAACGCGTTCTGGGAATTGCGCAAGGATTTCAGCGGATTGTTCCGGCTCAAGGTAAGACAGAACAATGGTTTGAATTTGAGGGTGCTCGTTAAGGATGATACTGGCCACCTGACGAGGATCCATCCATTTCAATGAATCAAGACCACGAGAGCCACTTCCCATTAAGATCTGATCAACCAAGTTATTGGCTTTATCTTCACCCAGGGCTGCCACCAGCGTATTACGAACAAAGTCTTCACTGCCCATGCCAATACTGGTGTACTTTTGAATATCTTCGAGAAAGTGCCGATGAACACCTGACACTTTTTCTTGATTAAGATCGGCCATCGACGCCATAACACCACCGACTCGCTGAACCTGTTTAGGCTCTAAGTGACGAATGATGCTAGCGGCATCTTGTTCACTTAAGCTCAGCAGTAAAATAGCGGCTTTATCTGCACCTGTTAGGGTACTGATATCGAATTTTTTTTCTTCAGTGGTTGCAACTTCATTAGCCATCTTCGTTTACCCAACTTTTCACGACCTGAGCGGCCAGATCCGGCTCATTGGCCACAAGGGCACGAACGGCTTTCAGTAAATCTTCATCTTTATGTAAGTTCGGCAAATCCAAACTACTGCTACTTATCTCTAAACTATCGGCACCATCAAGTTCGGCACCAATAAGGTCAATATTATCACTGTCGCCCATTAGCATTGGTAAGCCATTTTCATCCAACGGCGTACCATCCGAAGACTGGTTCGGGTAAAGGAGTTTACGCATTGCTGGGCGAACCAATACAAGCATCACCACGATAATCACTAAGGTTGCAGCAAGCCAACGAACCCAAGTACTGAAATTAGGGTGTTCCCAGATAGGCAATTCAGCAATGAGTTGCTCTTCTGGTATCGCAAACGGTACTGAAATCACCTCTAGCATATCGCCTCGCACTTGCGAGAAGCCAACACCACCCATGAGCAACCGGGTAATTTTAGCGAGTTCAGCCTCACTAACAGGAACACGGGTCATTTCACCCGTTTCTGGGTTCATGACTTGCTTATAGTCAATCGCCACGGAAACGGTTTGTCGGTCAACCGTACCCGTTTGAGAGCGTCGGTGACGGATCGTAGTATCAAGCTCAAAGTTACGTGTTGCTTCTCGGTGAACCGACCCGTTATTCGAGCCCGTTCCGGCTTGTAAATCGGCAATATCTTGCGGTATTGAACTATCGGCTGGCGGCTGATTACTCAACGCACCAGGTATGCCCGCCACAACGTTACCGTTATTATAATCTTCTAGCGTGTATTCACTGCGCGTTGCCGGTGTATTAGGATCGTATTGTTTACGCGTTTCTTCTACCGCGCTAAAGTCCATTGATACGTCGACCTGCGACGTATAATTACCCAGCCCTAAAACCGGAATTAGGATTGCATCAATTTTCTCTCTTAGCGCCTGCTCTTGCTTACGCTCTAATTCATATTCTTTACGGCGGGCCGTTGCACTTGGATCTGCCGTGCCTGAACTTAATAATCGCCCATGTTGGTCGGTAACCGTGACGCGTGTTGGTTGTAGCGTTGGTACGGCTGTTGCAACCATATCAACAATGGAATCAACTTCTTGCTGCCCAAGCGCAGCGCCTGTACCCAAAGTAAGAAATACTGTCGCACTCGCTTCTTGGTTCTGACGTACAAACACACTTTGCTTTGGCATTGCTAACAAAACTTGCGCCTGCCTAACTTGGCGGATTTGCTCTATCGCCCGTGCAAGTTGACGTTCACGGCTGAGTTTCAAACGCTCACTTTCGAGTCGTTGCGACACCCCAAAACCCATGTCTTGTAAAAGGATGTCATCGCCATGCGACACACTACTGTTCAACCCTGCACGCGTCAGCTCTAACTTCACAGAAGAGAAGTTATCGGAAGGAACACGGATAGTATTGCCATCAAGGTTATAGGAGATTTTTTTCTGGTCAAAATGGTCAAGGATAGGAATTAACTCAGCCGTTTCAAACGTGCCAAGAGGACGCATTTCTGGCTCTTTAATCCAGGAAATGACAAGAACAATTAATGCCACACAGATTGCCACAGACAACACCAAAATGACTTGGCGTAATAAATCGAGATTGCCCAGCATGCTATCTACACGTGAGGCACTCTTCTCTTCTGCATCTGGATTATGTAGCTCAAGTTCACTGTCAGTGACTACGGGAGAAGGCGCGTTGCCTGCTACCGCTAGCTCATTGTTTGCTGATGGTTCCGACACTCAATAATTCCTGACTTAAACCGGCATATTCATTAGTTCTTTGTACGCATCAACCATTTTATTACGTACTTGGACAGTGGCTTCGAAAGCCACACTCGACTTGTTTCTGGCAATCATAACATCCGACAACGAAACACTGCGATCACCTTGGTCAAAGCGTGTTGCTATCTCACTTGACTGCGACTGTAGCCCGTTGACAGATTTAATCGCATCACCAAGTACAGCGCCAAAATCCGCACTTACTTGTTGCCCTGTCGCCGGACGAGAGGCATTTTGAGCCTCTAGCATCATTGCCTGTAGCTCACTTTGTAGTCCATTTACCTTCATCACATACTCCAGAGGGTCAAAAAAGTGTCAGTTAATTAATAACCAGCTTATTGATAAATAACAGTATGCCGTAAATAATGCGTTTTGTGGCGATCAAACTGGGATATCAATTCCAGCATCACGCATTTTCGCTAATTTGTAGCGCAGTGTTCTTGGACTAATACCCAATTTTTCAGCGACATCTTTACGCCGCCCTTCACAGACGCGAATAGTGTCTAGAATAATGGAAAACTCTTGTTCTCGCAGCTCATTTCCTAACCCTTCTGCCGCCGCAGGCTGTGCGGTCCCTTTTTCGGTTTCATAAACGGGGGCGATATGAGGTGTTACCGTAGTTTCAACAACACTTTGCAAACTACCAGCATCAAGCCAATCAAGCCCTTCAAGTAGGATATGATCAGTCCGGATCTGAGATGAATCACAAAGAATTAATGCGCGCTGGATAACATTATCAAGTTCACGAACATTGCCAGGCCAGCTATATTGCATCAACTTACTTAATGCGCCAGCCTCTAGTGCTGGGACGGGCAGCCCTTGCTTCATACAATGGCGTTCGATTAAGTATGTTGCTAACGGGGCAATATCGCCTGCTCGCTCTGCCAATGCTGGCCAAGTTAATGGAAAAACATTTAAACGGTAATACAGATCTTCGCGAAAGTGCCCTTCCGTTACGAATTGCTTCAAATCACGGTTACTGGTTGCCAATACGCGCACATCTAGTTTGATACTTTTCCTGCTGCCAAGACGCTCCACTTCGCGCTCTTGCAATACTCGAAGCAGTTTGGCTTGAAGGCTTAAATCCATCTCACTGATTTCATCAAGCAAGATAGTACCACCTTGCGCTTGCTCAAATTTCCCCGGGCAAGCCTGAACAGCCCCTGTAAACGCCCCCTTCTCGTAACCAAACAAGGTCGCTTCCAGCATATTATCAGGGATTGCAGCGCAATTAATCGCAACAAAAGGACCGTCATGGCGATTGGAATGGGTGTGAATATAACGTGACATCACCTCTTTACCAGAGCCACTAGGCCCAAGCACCATCACACTAGCATCTGTTTTCGCCACTTTTTCTGCCAATGCCAATAACTTCAACGATTTCGCATCGGCCGCAATAGCTTGCCCCGATTCCGTTTTCACAGGGGCATAGCGGCTAACCATATTTAACAGTACTTCTGGTGCGAAGGGTTTCGCCATATAGTCGATGGCCCCTTCTTTCATGGCAGAAACCGCATCTTCAATATTGGCATACGCTGTCATCAACAACACAGGCAGCTTGGGCCAGTGCTGTTTAATGCTGCGTAACAACCCTAAGCCGTCCATCCCTGCCATCTGGACATCAGAAACCACAATATCAACCGATTCAGATTTTAATATTAATAATGCTTGCTCAGCACTTTCGGCCTCTAACCACTGGTAACCCGCCAATGCAAGGGTATCAACCAATGCTTCGCGAAGCCCTTCATCATCCTCGACAACTAATACGCGGCTCTGATTCATTATTTACTCCAAATTTTGTTCTTATTATTTAACCGTTGTTAGGGACGTTAATCGTTGTTTGTTTTTTGCTCTGCCAATGGTAAAACCACGGTAAAGCATGCCCCTTTGCCAAGTTCTGACTCTAGCGTTAAACGCCCTTTGTGGGCGTTAACAACCGTTTGAACAACCGCAAGGCCAAGCCCAGTTCCTTGCTGGCGTGTTGTATAAAATGGTTCGAATATTTTTTGCTGCATATCAGCGGCAATACCAGGCCCATTATCGATGACAGTAATGTGCACCCAGCTATCTTGAATCGCGGCTTTTAACGCCACTTTGCTGTGCTTGCCTGACATTTGAATCGCGTTGCCAATTAGATTACTCAGCGCACTCGCCAGTGCATTCGCATTGCCTAATATTTCTTGCTGCTCGTCGTCACAGTCAATACTGAAATCAACTTGATTGGTCATCACTTGTGTTTCGACCATGGCTTCTAGTTCATTCAGCAGCATTTCAAGGTTAAATCGTTCCACCACTTTGTTGTCGCCACCTTTGGCAAACAACAGCATGTCATTCACTTGCTTTTCCAGATCATGGAGCCTGTCGACCAATTTAGTTTGAAAGCGCTCCCGAGTAACCGTATTCAGGTTTGGAGAGCCTAAATTTGCGGCGTACAGCATAGCACTCGATAAGGGTGTTCTAACTTGGTGGGCTAACGACGCAACCATTCGACCCAATGATGACAAGCGCTGCATTTCACTGATCCGTGATTGCAAAAGGCGCGTTTCTGTCATGTCTGTCATAAAAATCAGCTGACCACTTTCCGAAGCCGAAATCGCCAATTTGACCCGGCGTCCATTTCTCAGTGAAACTTCATGCCCATCATCTTCCCTTGGTGAAAATGCACGCTGAATAACCTGAAACCAACGCTCGCCATCCAACGGCTCACCCAGTAAACGGTAAGCTTCTGGGTTCGCTTCCCGCACAATGCCCGCTGAATCGAGGAATATCACCCCTGACGGCATAACATCGAAAGCTTGTTGGTAGCGACCAACTTGTTGCGCCAGTGTGCCTAGCGAGGATTGATTTTCACTCATGGAGTACCTGATTAACGCACTAAATAACGATTACCACAGATAGAGGTAAAGCATAATTCATGCCAAGAAAAAACTAATTTTATCAGGCTGTTGGACGTGGGGAAAGAAATTTGACAGCGTCATTGATTTGACGCTGTCGGTATTTACAGTTTAACGCGGCATTTCTTTGCTCAAACCGTATTTGCGCATCTTCTCTACCAATGTCGTGCGGCGCATGCCTAGCATATCAGCAGCTCGAGCAACAACGCCTGACTGGGCTTCCAATGCCTGACGGATCATTTCAATCTCTAATTCCGCCAACATCTCTTTCAGGTTCAACCCTTCCGGCGGTAAGCCATTCATATCGGCGAGTTCATTCGCATCAGCATTATTACTGGCAAACATATCAGCTAACGCTGCCCGCTCCTGATCTTCTACCGATAAGAAGTTATCTTCTGGTTGAAAGTCAGGTAGGTCACTATAGCGATATTTCATTGGTAAATGGCTGACATCGACCATCTCATTCGGATAAAGAATAATTAACCGTTCAACGAGGTTTGCCAGTTCACGGATATTACCCGGCCAGTCGTGATCCATTAATGAGGTTATGGCACGCGGCGTAAAGTGTACCGGTTTTGCGCCTTCAGCTTCCATCCGTGCGAGTAACTCTTGCAACAGCAATGGAATATCTTCAATGCGCTCACGCAATGCAGGCATTTCTATCGGGAAAACATTTAGCCGGTAGTACAAATCTTCACGGAACTGACCATCTTGAATCATGGACTCTAAGTCACAATGAGTGGCTGCGACAATACGCACATTGGTGCTTATTGTCTTGCTGCCACCGACACGTTCAAAGCAACGTTCTTGCAAGACACGCAGCAACTTCACCTGCATTGAGGTTGGCATATCGCCAATTTCATCAAGAAATAGAGTACCGCCTTCTGCAAGCTCAAAACGCCCTTTGCGCGCAGAGATTGCACCGGTAAATGCCCCTTTTTCATGACCAAACAACTCACTTTCAAGTAAGTCTGGCGGAATAGCACCACAATTAACAGGGACAAATGGCCCCTTACCGCGCGATGAATGGTAATGAATGTTACGCGCAACCACTTCTTTACCCGTACCAGATTCACCCAAGATCAACACACTAGCATCGGTTGCTGATACTTGTTCCATTAAATGGCGAATCTGACTGATCCCGTCACTGCGACCAACCATACTGCGAAATAATGTATTTTTACGCCCTAATTGCGGGATATGAAATGCGTGTTTACCAAGAAACTCTTGGCAGTGACGAAGCGCGTCAGTAAGTTGACCATAATGTAATGGTAATTCTAACGACCCCACATAGTTCGGTAGTTCGGCAAGCTCATCATCATGATTTGCCAACGCGATTACGGGAATATGGTTATGGATGCGAAGAAAGTCGAGGATACGACTTAGCAATTTACCGGAAGTGATATTACCCAGTAAACAGGCTCCCCACGCATTTTCCCACAGCGAATGATCGACCTCGTTTGACGACAATACTTCATGTTGTTCGCCAACAAAGTTCAGAATGACACTTAGATCGTGGCGATGTTGCTGATCATCATCAATAACAAGGGTTTTAGCTAAAGCTTGCATAGGAAAGATATTGCCTGCCTTTATAGGATTCTTCTTTTGTGGCTTCTATACCAAGCTGGGCATTCATTAACGGTCGACTTTGACCGAAAAAAGAATGTCGCAGAGAAACAGCAACCAAATAATAAAGACATTGTAATAAAAGCACAGGATAAGGCAACTGGGGACAGCCAAAAGCTGTGACCCCAGTACAAAGGAAAGTAAAAACCGAAACAGTTTGTCACTTTTTAACGCGAGGAGGGCATATAATGCTGCCCCTAGCGGCTTAACTCACTAACTGACTAGCCCAGCTGCGTCATATTGTGATATTCAGCAGGAATTTGATCCCACGCTGACTTGATTTCACGCAGCATTTCAATCACATCGTCAATGGGTTCTGAAATGTTTTCCTGATTCGCTTTATAGATCTGTTGGATCATAAAATCATACAAGGCATCAAGGTTTGTCGCGATATCTGCACCATCTTCCATCGATAGGCAGCTGCGCAAACTAATTACGATATCAAGCGCTTTGCCTAAACGCTCACCTTTGACAGCAACCGAACCTTGTTCCATCGCCGCTTTACCTTGGATCAAACGTTCGATCGCCCCGGCCATCAACATTGAAATTACGCGGTGTGGTGATGCCGACGTTAACTGACTATCTACCGAGACTCGTTTGTAAGCCTGTAGAGATCCTCTCATTGCCATTGTTCTAACCTACCGAAATTTATTATAAACCTGCATCGAGCGTTGCCCGTGCTGTAGCCGCTGTACTTGATTTGCCGACCGATCGCGATGATGGCGGATACGCTCAAGTAACACCGATGTACGTTCTATAGCTTGTTGCCACAGCCTTTTATCAAGGCTTTCTGGCTCAGCCATTAATTGTTGTAAAAGCAACTCACGCTGTGAAAGTAGTGCCTGAAGCTTATTGGAGTCAACCTCTTCTGGCACAGCTAACAGTAACTCAAGTTGCTGATCAATTTGGTCTAAGCGTTGCATCTCGACTCCTTTTGCTTAGTAAGATGCTTACGACGGCATCATACTCATCATCGAGCTAAACTGGCCTTTCATTTGTCCCATGGCTCTATCCATGGCGGTAAATTGATCGTGGGTGCGTTTCTGAACGCTTTCCATTCGTCGATCTAATTTAGTTTGTTCACTGTTCAACCGCATATTTTGATCACTAAGGCTATTTTGCCGCCCCTTGATGCTGCCGGTGATCCCGGTATGCGAGTGAATTAAATCTTCAATTTTTCGGGCAAAGCCATCACGGCTTCCGAAAAACTCCCCCACATCGGCAAAGTTTTTCTCTAGTTGGCGATCCAGTATGTCGTAGTCAACTTCAAGGCGCCCCTCAAGGGTTGTCATCACGCCAAGTTCACTCAAGGTGGTAATCGATTCTGGCGCACCTTCCAACGGCGAGGTAAACGCGCCTCTTAACTGGTTATCAACGGTACGAATGATACTGTCACCAACCAATGGGCCTTTATCTTGTGTTTCAGGATCAAACCTGCCGAGTTCACCTGCAACACTAAAGAATTGGTTATACGCATTCACAAATTGCTCAATCGCTCCGCCGACAGCATTTCGGTCGTAAGCGACATCCACTTTGATGTCTTTACCTGCGCTCCCTTCCTTACTCTCTGAAATGGCCAGTAAGTTCAAGTCGACACCCTTGATTGCATCTTCAATAGTGTTGGTATCACTGGTAACAACAGCAAGGCCGTCAATCAATACGCGGGCATCTTTAGCAGCCTGCATTTGCGTCATCGAGTTAAGGTCATTATTAGGGTTAAAACCAAATTTTTGCAAAGTACTAGCAAGGGGCGCATCGACCCTGACTTTAATTTGGTTCTGCTCGCCACTTTTATCCGCCGTCAGGACGAGTCGAGCACCAACGTCATCGTTGATCACAGATGCCATCACACCGGAATTGGAAGGATGGCGGTTAATTAACCGAACAACATCAAGAATTTTGCTTTCATCTTCGGGAATATCAATGTCAAACATACCGCCCCCTAAAGAGACAGTCATTTTACCGGCACCTAGCTTTTGATTTTCATCGAAAGTACCTGAAACAATTTTATGTGATTGAGCGAGTTGCTCAATGCTGACATTGTACTTACCCGGAATGGCTTCATGATTGGCCGAGGCCGTTAAGGCATCATTATTGTCACTGGTCACGGTACGAGCTGAAAGCGTATTATTGCGGCGAAAGTCGGCCATCATGTACTTCATTTCGTCTAACGAACCTTTCAGCTTACCGTAGGCACTGATGCTGACATCAATGCTCTCTCGCTGCTGATTTATTCGCGCTTCTTTCGGTGCTCGCTCTGCATCAACGATGGTGTTAACCATATTGTTGATATCAAGACCGGAAGCGGTGGCTGCTGCGCCTATGTTCATTGACTACCTCGAAATACTAGACTTTCGTTGTCACCAATCCCCCCGAGTTCGTGGCAAGCCGACGGGATAAAACAAGTAACTCTTCATCAGGAATTTGGCGAACAACATCACCAGTACGCTTGTCATAAATGGTGACAATGTTTTTGCCTGATTCTTCATCGATACGAAAAGCCAGCCCTTTATTTAAGGTTGATCCGACAAATTCTTCGATACGTTCGACCACCTTTTCCAACTCTTCACGTTGCAACTTATGCTGCTGATGTAGCTTTTCAACGTTGGCTGTTTGTTCGATACGGCGAACATCGCTTTGGCTGCTATCGCTACTCGACGTCAAAGCCGGTTGCTGATCAGAGGCGGCAAGGGGTGTCCCTTGAGAATGCCCTACAGGTTTACTAGCAATATTTGTGCCAGATGAAGATTGGGATGGGGAACCGGAAGAAAAGGAAGAGGGAGAAGTGCTAACGGGTTTGACGTCCATATTCTCTCACCTTTAAAGGAAGAACGGCAAGGTAGAAACCTTGCCGTTAATACGAGGGATTAACCTAGTAGGCTTAGTGCCGCTTGCGGCGCCTGTTTTGCTTGAGCCAAGATAGAGGTCGATGCCTGAGATAGGATCTGGTTCTTGGTCATTTCAGTGGTTTCTTTCGCAAAGTCAGTATCACGAATACGGCTGTTCGATGCCGATACGTTTTCGTTAACATTATTCAAGTTATTAATGGTGTGGTTCAAACGGTTCTGAGAAGCACCAAGCTCTGCACGGTTTGAATCAACATACTTCATCGCACCATCAAGTACAGCGACAGCCTGCTGTGAACCACCAACAGAGGTCACATCAATTTGTGCAACTGTGGTGTTTGCTGCAGTACCAGCAATTGATGCATCAACTGCGTTACCAGCTCCATCAGTCATCGCGATATTACCAGTAGTCACGCCAACTTCACCCTCTGAAGAAAATAGTTGTAGCTCACCATCTTCTGAAACTGATGCATTGATTTTATCGTTCTGACCATTGATACGTGTTGCGATTTCTTCGATGTTATCACCAGCAACTAGACCAACGTTTACAGCTGTTGCTGTACCCGCGCTGTCTGTAACACTTAGTTCAATCGCCGTGTCAGCATCAAGCGTAGAATCCGCAGTTGCCGCATTGGTTGAAACTAGTAGGTTACCACCCATTTTAGCTTCATCACCACGGATATTGTTGAAGCTCATCTGAACGGCTTCACCAGAATCAGCACCAACTTGGAATGAACGAGAACCAAACGTACCGTTAAGAAGCTTAGTACCACCAAAAGATGTGGTTTCTGCGATACGGTTAAGCTCTTGATTCAGCGCTGTAACTTCTTGCTGAATTGAATCACGGTCTTCTTGCGAGTTAGAGCCGTTAGAAGACTGTAGCGATAGATCACGCATACGTTGCAGGATGTTCGTGGTTTCTTGCATCGAACCTTCTGCAGTTTGTGCCATAGAGATACCGTCATTCGCGTTACGTACTGCAACGTCAAGACCACGGCTCTGTGTCATCAAACGGTTTGAAATCTGTAGACCTGCAGCATCATCTTTTGCGCTGTTGATCTGGCTACCAGTAGCAAGACGCTCCATCGATTTACCAGTAGCTTCGGTCGCTTGACCTAGGTAGCGCTGAGCGGTCATTGCAGAAACGTTAGTGTTTACTGTAACTGCCATAATGTATCTCCTTGTGTAATCAAAATGGCTTGACCAGCCCAGCCGGTAAAACCTTGTTATTCTTTGTACATGGTCTGTAACGGCATGACTTCAGAAACCTTTAAGCTTTTTTTCGATTTTTTTTATCAAGAAAATAAAATGTGATCTAAGTAGCGAAATCAAGTTACAGAAACACATCTCGCAGAGTCTTCATCAGCCAATATACAGACATAAAAAAACGGCAAAAGGTTGCCCCTTGCCGTTTTTAAAAACGTCACCACTGAATTATTGCAATAAGCTCATTGCAGCTTGTGGCACCTGCTTGGCTTGCGCAAGAATAGACGTACTTGCTTGCTGCAGAATTTGGTTTTTCGTCATTTCGGTGGTTTCTTTTGCGAAATCAGTATCACGGATACGACTGTTTGATGCCGATACATTTTCAGATACATTCGCTAGGTTATTGATGGTATGACCTAAACGGTTTTGCTTTGCGCCCAAATCAGCACGCTGGCTATCAATATATTTCAATGCCGCATCAATAATTGGCACTGCACTTTGTGCACCGCCAACACTCTCAACGTCAATAGATGCCACGGTCACATCTGTCGCCCCAGCAGAAAAATCCAGAGCGGTGGTTGTGCCGTCTTGATTATTCATAACGATATTACCCGTTGCTAAAGCAACTTCACCGTTACCAGAAAAGACTTGTAATTGGCCGTCTTCATTAACCGAGGCATTAAGTTGGTCATTTTGACCATTAATGCGTGTGGCAATTTCTTCGATGTCATCGCCCGCAACCAGCGTTACATCAACCGTACTGACATTACCCAGCGCATCTGTCACGCTAAATTGGACGGGAGAATCAGCACCAAGCTCTGCGCCTGGCTGAACGGTTGTTGCTGATTGCAGCAAGCTACCACCCATTTTGTCATGATCAGCACGGACACTGTCCATACCCATAATAATAGCTTCACCAGAATCGGCACCAATTTGGAATGCCGCTTCGCCAAATGTCCCATTCAGTAGTTTACGGCCACCAAATGCAGTCGTTTCTGCAATACGGTTAAGCTCATCTTGAAGGGCACCCACTTCTTGTTGAATCGCAACACGATCATCGTCGGAGTTCGCGCCATTTGCCGATTGAAGTGACAAATCACGCATACGTTGTAGAATGCTGGTTGATTCCTGCATTGCCCCTTCTGCGGTTTGAGCTATCGAAATACCATCGTTGGCATTTCGCATAGCGACGTTCAAACCACGCGTTTGCGCCACAAGGCGATTAGATATTTGCAGACCCGCAGCATCATCTTTAGCACTGTTAATCTTGCTACCTGTCGATAAACGTTCCATCGAGGTATTCAGATCATTTGTTGCTTTACCTAAGTAACGCTGCGCAGTCATCGCTGACACATTGGTGTTCACTGTTACAGCCATTTAGATCTCCTTTGACTTTCGCCCATTAAGCGAAACAGCCTAACCGCAACAGTCAATACTAAAGACAGTGAAGCGGGACCAGTTATAAAATAAATAAATCGGCAAAACGGTTGCCATAGCTCGTATAAAGCAAATTGTATGCCACAAATAAAACAACTTTATTTCAACAACTTATCGCATTTTCTATGGCTAAGTAGTGAAACATGGCAACTCGATGCCTATTGCCTTGCATAGTTTGCCGCTTACTATCAATCCTTTGCCTCATTTATTGGCAGAGAAATCACTGTTTAACCACCTCCAGTTAATTAGATGTAGTTAAACAGGTTTAAATCTTTTGTTTTGGCAAAAGCCTGCTGCGATGCTTGCAAGGCCATCATGTTCTCGTTGAGTTCAATCACTGCAGTCGCGTAGTCAAGATCTTCCAACGTACCGCGTGCTTGACTCATGACCATTTTAAAGTCTTGGTGCATGTCTTCTTGACGGTCGAGTGTTTGCAATCGCGTACCGATTTCTGAACGCGTACGGTTAATATGTTTGAACCCTTCTGATAATTCTGCCGCGGCTTGATGCAATTCTGCCGTTGCCGATGCATCTGATACATCGCTTTCAGACAACTCAATACTACGGCGGAAGGCGTCAAAGACATTGACGTTTTCTTGGCGTGATAAATCAATGCTATCACCATGTTTAATCTCACCTTCCAGTTCAATTTGTAACGTACCAAATTGAATACCAGCACCAGGTTCAAAGGGAGCGCTACTTACCATATTGCCATTTTGAAATAGCTGGTATGACGTACCGGCCTGTGAGGTTGAGAACTCAACACGGTATGCTGATTGGTCAGCATTATTACTATTACGTGCTTGTGAGAGCAGTAGTAATGAGCCACTTTGCAAGTCATAGTCTGGTTGATAATCACCATGGGGGTTTGGCACCTCCATAAACAATTTATCTCCCGCATCATTTACGGGGACTTCAACCGATGGCGCAATTTTCGCCATACGCTGGTAACTGTCACCCACGTAGCTAACATGGCCATTATTGTCACGGAAAAAAGGCTGTTTACTGAATTGGTTTCCGGCAAAGACAAAGTTTCCCGATTCGTCTTTTGCGTTAACTACATTCATGAACGAGTCAAACAGGCCTTGCATATCTTGCTTATGAGCAACACGGTCATCGCCAGAAAGTGAACCATTGATCATCATCATTGATTTTCGCTTGGCTTCATCAAGCAAGTTTTCGACTTCTGAAATCGCCGTTTCTTCATTATTCAAACGGTTTCTAGCTAACGTTATAGATCTAACCGACTGATCAATTTGCGTGTTTTGTTGGTCAAAGTTCTGAATGTAAATAGAAGATACGGGATCATCACCGGCAGTAAGCAGGCGCTTACCAGATGCCAGCTGCTGTTGGTTTTCTGCAACTTTAACCTGCTGGCGATTCATATCGTTAGCAACATTTTGGTAATTATGGAAGCTGGAAATACGGCTAATCATGGTCGGTCAGTCTCCTTAACGGGATGCATTCAGCAAGGTATCAAAGGTTTCATTCGCCACGGTCATTATTCGCGATGATGCCATATAAGCTTGTTGAAACTTCATCATGTTTGCGGCTTCTTCATCAAGGTTTACACCGCCAATTTCAGCGACTCGGCCCTCTGCAGCTTGTTTTTCGACAAGCCCGACTTCTTTTAATCGAGAGGCTGATGCTTTTTGCACACCCATTTCCGTATTTAAGCCCTGATAGACATCAATGACTGTTGAACGTCCTTCATTCATCATCTTGCTGGTTTGTAAGCCTTGCATTTTGATCAAATTACCATTGTCGCCGTCGGCTGCATTCAAGTTGACAGCAAAAACATCACCACCAACTGCACCGTTCGACAAGGTAAAGCCGGTACCGCCAACAATTACCTCACCAGCCGGTGGGTAAGCTTGCGGTTGCTGCAAGATATTACCTTTCATGTCTAATACCGCAAACTGGCTGGCATCAGGTGATACCGCCACCTGAAATTCATTTAATGCCCCTTTGCGAGTGATACCAAACTCCGCCTCACCTTGCGTCTTACTGGCAGAGCTTAAATAACTTTGAGCGGCAATTTTTGCCGGATCGGACATGGCCATACTGATATCACCAGCACCGGTTCGTGTAGGGCGAAGAATGATTTTTTCACCCGCGCGCATTGGCGCATCCATCTCGACACGAAAACCATCAATAGCAAAAGCCGCTGGATTACCGCTGGGAATCACTTTCTGATGAGTACCATCCGGCATGGTTAAGGTATGTTGGCTGCCATCAAATGCCAGATCGTATTCACCAATCTTTAACGCATTTAAATCTTCGACGTACACTTTTAAATCTGCCGTTGAGCCTGCAGGTAGCATTGCGCGAGAAGCGGCAAGCGCAGGATCATTTACGTCACGGAACATCTCGCTACCGACTTGACCGTTTAAGTCTAAGCCTTGTTGCTGTAACTCATTAACGGAGTGGGAAAAGCCGATGGCAATTCGGCCCATTTCATCCATCGCGTGGGAAAGGGTTTCATCACGATATTGAAATAAAGCGGCCATTTTGCCGCCAATGTCATCATTGTTGATCGTCTTCATCGACTGGCCTTCAACAATTGCAAGCTGGGTCTGCTGAGGATCAGGTTTGCCATTGACCATGCGTAATTCACTGGCTTCTATTCCTGAAACCAATGTGTGCCCACTGCCAATCATGACGTTAAAGCTTTCATCGTTCTTACGCGTCACGGTTACTTTTGTATATTCTGACAACTCATTAATTAGATTCTGATGGCGGTCAAGCAAGTCATTATCGTGTCCAGAAATTGGGGTTTTCACCAACCCTTTATGTACCTCAGCCAGCTCTTTCGCAATATCATTCACACGGTTAAGCGTACGAGAAAGCACTTGGCTGGTTTCAGATTGCTGGCGCGATAACACATCAAAATTATCATTTAGCCCAGCAGTGACCATTTTGGCTTTTTCTAACACGACCGTTCGTCCACCGATATCATTTGGTGTATCGGACATTGCCTTAATCGCGTCATACCAATTGTTCATGTCTTCGGGGATTTTCTTGGCACTGTTTGCAAGCATGTTATCCAAACGGCCTAATTGCCCTTCTCGCTCATTGGCATAGCTTAAATTGGTTGTCGTCAGGTTCAATTCATTGGTGGCAAACTGATCATACCCGCGGCGAACTTCTGCCGCATGTACACCAGTACCATACTGATTGCCCCCCCACCAAATAGGGTCGTTGGCTTGCTGCACAACAGACTGACGGCTATACCCTTCGGTATTGACGTTATTAATGTTATGGCTGGTCGTATTAAGCTGTCGTTGGGCAGTTAATAAACCTTGCGAGCCCATATTGAGCAAGTCAAACGCCATGAAGCCTCCAGTCGGTCAGAAACAAATTAAATAATCCAAACTGTTTAATGCAAAAATCATTCCAAAAAAATAAACGCCTTATCATGTTGAATTTAAACAATTTAGATAATTGTGAGGCAAGCTGTTGCCGACTCTTTATGAGTGGTAAAGAAAAGAGGAAGTAGACATCAAAATCAGATCGCAAGTACGCAATCAGTGCACATAAACAAAGCCAACATGTGAAATATGCATCATAAATTACAATTAATACATTAATTACATTCACATAGAGCAATAATAAGGTTAATAATAAGATTAATAATAAATCATCATAATCACATCAATAAAAAGCTGCAGCTGAGGCAATGGAATGCTAATTAGAGCGTATGCGAAATATTCACTAAAACACCCCTACACCCACAGACTGATATGTTTAATGATGCTCGGTAGCTTCGTCATCAGTACGTTAGGCGTACTCATCTTGGAGAATTACTCCTTTGGTCTCGGGTTCATCGTGACTTTCATGGCGATGCCATTACTCGTTATGTCATCGAGTTATAAACGAAAATACCTCAGTACTCGCAGCTAATAGAATAAAAGTGTTGAAACAGCTTTTAAATATCGGCAGAGATCAGGGGGGGTGTTGCTTTTATTGCATTAACCCTTTTACGGTATTCATGACATTGATAATTTTGTCAGAGTAATTTGGGTCAGTTGCATAACCAGCTTGATGCAAATTACGTATAAATTGAGACGGATCGGCAGGCTGCTCTAGCGCCTTGGAATAGCGCGGGTTGTTGTTTAGAAACTGCACATAGTCATTAAAGCTATCTTGGTATGAGTTATAAGATCGGAAAGCCGCCTTTTCTTGAACAGGAATACCGTCGTGAAACTCAAGGGTGTTGGTCGCTACTTTGTCACCAGACCAACGAGGATCTGCCTTAATATTAAATAAGTTATTACTTGAACCCGCAGCATTCTTAATCACTTTCTTGCCCCAGCCGGTTTCCAGTGCAGCCTGAGCAATCAACACTGAAGGATCGGTGCCCAGTGCATGTGCGGCTTTTTCGGCATAAGGCTGCATCCGAGAGACAAAATCTTTAGGGGTTTCAAAACCTACCTCTTGCTGACGAGGAGCGGCAACCGTTGTTGCCCCTATTGCCAATGCTTGTTGCCGCTGCTTTTGTTGAATTTCAGCAAACGCATCACTGGCAGCTTTCTCTACCGTAGCATGGTCAGGTTTATTGCCTTTTGCATCAACGGGTAAGCGCAATGGCGCATCGTTGAACACTTGACGAATTTCAAACTCATCATTGCTTTCTGCCACCGGAGCTGCAGACTCTTCATCACCAAGTTGTTGCACAATTAAATCGGCCAACCCGAGCGATCCCGTGGAGCTTAGCTCACTGGCCATCTGTTCATCATGCATTTGCTCAAAGAACTTTGAATTGCTACTGCTCATTAAGTCAGATTCAAAAGCTTCATTCGCTTGGCGCATGGATTTAAACAACATCTGGGTAAAAATCGCTTCAAATTGCTCTGCAGCAGCACGTAACGATTTATCATCATCTTCACCAATGCCGGCTCGTAAGCGGTCGAGGCTAGATATATCATGAATAAAACCGGGCGATGTTGTTTTCATATTATGACTCTCTAATCATCATTAGATAATGATCAATTGACCTTGAATTGCCCCAGCCTGTTTAAGTGCTTGGAGAATTGCCATTAAATCAGACGGCGCTGCACCGACCTGATTAACCGCCCGTACTAGCTCATCAAGCGAAACCCCTGGTTCAAACTTAAACATACGGGAATCTTCTTCTGTCACCTGAATATCTGAATTGGGTACAACAACCGTTTCACCACCAGAAAAAGCATTAGGCTGACTAACCGAGTAGTTTTCTTTAATTGAAACCGTCATGCCGCCGTGAGTGATTGCAGCGGGCTTAAGCTTCACATGCTGACCAATAACAATGGTACCCGTTCGAGAGTTAACAATGATTTTTGCCGCGCCGTCTGCAGGGTCAAACTCAAGGTTTTCAATCGTCGCAAGGAATGCTACTCGCTGACTGACATCACGCGGAGCACGAACACGTACCGAGGTTGCATCAACAGCAGACGCCATTTGTGGCCCTAAAAATTCATTTACGGCATCCGCCATACGCTGAGCGGTAGTAAAATCAGACTCAAACAGGTTGAAGGTCAAAAAGTCACCACGACCGAATGGATTTGGTACTTCTTGTTCAACCATGGCGCCATTAGTAATTCGTCCAACGGTTGGCGTGTTACCAACCACTTTCGAGCCATCCGCGCCTGACGCACTAAATCCACCAACCACTAAACTGCCTTGCGCTACTGCATACACTTCGCCATCAAGGCCTTTCAGAAAGGTCTGTAGCAACGTACCACCACGCAAGCTTTTCGCAGAACCAATGGACGATACCGTGACATCTATGGATTGCCCTTGCTTAGTGAAGGGGGGCAACGTTGCATTTACGGCAACTGCTGCGACATTTTTGGTTCTTGGCCGTGTGCCCGGTGGTAATTGAATACCAAAATTTTGTAGCATGGCGTTGAAGCTTTGATCGGTAAAAGGCGTTGTTTCGCCGGTTCCCGGCAAGCCAACAACTAAGCCATAACCCACTAATTGGTTACTCCGAACGCCAGCGACTTCCGAGACATCTTTAATACGGGCAGCCTGAACCGGTAACCCAATCAAAAGAATTAAACCATATAAAAATGTTTGCAGTTTCACAATTGAGCCTTATTAAATGCTGACGTTAAAGAAGCGAGCCAGCCAGCCTTGCTCCTGAGTATCTTGTCGCTCACCCGTGCCTGAATATTGAATTCGAGCATTGGCAATACGAATCGAAGGGATCGTATTTTCTTGGGTGATATCGTCTGGGCGTATTGTGCCACTAAGGCGAATATATTCATCCCCAGTATTTAGCGTCAACCACCTCTCGCCTCTTATCAGGAGGTTACCATTGGGTAGGACTTCAATAACTTCTACAGTAATTGAGCCCGTCAGGCTATTGCTTTGATCTGCCGAGGTACTGCCCGCAAATTTATTGGCATTGCTCACTTCATACGACAGATCGCGACTCCCAATATTCACTTCTTGCCCACCGAGCATAAGTGGATCCATCGACATATCAGTTTTTTTGTCGGAGTCTGAGCTTGCACTCTTTTTCGCTTGGGTTTTTTCTTCAAGCATAACTGTCACGATGTCACCTAAACCGCGAGGTTTGGTATCATCGTAAAGATCTTGTA
Source organism: Photobacterium minamisatsumaniensis (assembly GCF_050336695.1). Lineage (NCBI taxonomy): Bacteria > Pseudomonadati > Pseudomonadota > Gammaproteobacteria > Vibrionales > Vibrionaceae > Photobacterium > Photobacterium minamisatsumaniensis. The sequence continues at coordinate 59,674 of NZ_JAKJSI010000012.1, forward strand.
CATGTGTTGTACTGAACAGCGAGCCTGTTGCAGTCGCATAATGTTCAGGGGTTTGTTGTGGTCGAATACTCGCCCAAGCGGGATCATCAACCTGAGGGTCTTCCCGGCGGCGCATCATGTCAACCAAGCCACCGCTTTCTTGAGTCGTCCCCTCGACGGCATCCACATTGGTTGTCGCTTGAGCGACATCAGATTCGATATCATCAGGCATCTGCACACAGCCAGACAAAAGAATAACTAAACCCACTAAACACTTTTTCATTGCTGCTCTACCCTGTTAAAGCTGCTGGTTCACGTAACTTAACATCTGATCTACCGTTGAAATCACTTTCGAGTTCATTTCATAAACTCGCTGCGCTTCAATCATGTTAACCAGTTCTTCAGTAACATTAACATTCGAAGTTTCAAGCATAGATTGGCGAATTGAACCCAGCCCTTCCAAGCCAGGTACACCCTCTTGAGCATCACCACTCGCGCCTGTAGGTAAGAATAGGTTCTGGCCGATTGGCTCTAAGCCGCCTGGATTAATAAAGGCAACCGTCGTGAGCTGACCAAGTACCTGATTTTCTTGCTGGCCTCTAATACGCGCAGATACTTCACCGTCAGTACCAACCGTAATGCCGACGGCATCTTCCGGTATCGCAATTTCAGGTTGTACTAAGTAACCCGAGCCAGTGGTGACTAATTGGCCTTCGGCGTTAATTGTAAATTGACCATTTCGGGTGTAACCCATATTGCCATCTGGCATCAGAACCTGAAAGAAGCCTTCGCCTTCAATCATCATATCCATCGCATTGTTGGTCGTTTGGGTATTACCTTGCGTATGAACTTTTTGAGTAGCAACAACCTTCGAGCCCGCACCGAGCATCAAGCCTGTTGGCAATTCGGTGTCTTGTGTTGATTGACCACCCGGTTGGTTGATGTTTTGGTAAAACAGATCTTCAAATACTGCACGGCTCTTCTTAAAGCCCACCGTTGAGGCATTGGCCAGATTATTAGAAATGGTCGAGATATTCGTCTGCTGGGCGTCAAGACCGGTTTTACTTACCCATAAAGCTGGATGCATGTTCTGTTCCTTTTATCGGTTTAGCCTAAACGCAGCAGTGATGTGGACGCGGCATCCATTTCTTCTGCTGTTTTCATTAATTTGACTTGCATTTCAAAGTGACGTTGAAGGTCGATCATGCTGGTCATTTCACCCACCGCATTGACATTGCTGCCTTCTAACGCGCCTTTTAACAACGAAACACTCGCGTCGGCATCAAAGATTTCACCAGGGTTCTTTGATTTAAATAGGCCGTTGATATCTTTATACAGCTCACGATTATCTGGACGTACGAGTTTTAGCCGATCAACAATTTCCATTGCCTCAGGTGGCGCGCCTTGAGGTAATACAGAGATGGTTCCGTCGTTGCCAACTTCAATTTTATTGATTGGAAGAGGAATGAAAATTGGACCGCCGTTTTCACCAAGCATCAAATTACCGCTGCCGTTTTGCAACATACCGGTTTCATCAATTTTAAGGTTTCCAGCACGGGTATAGGCTTCTTGACCGGAGGCATCAAGTACCGCTAACCACCCTTCTCCTTCAACGGTGACATCGAGATCGCGTCCCGTCGTCATCACCGCGCCTTGGGAAAAATCTTGCCCTGGGTTTTCTGTCATGGCAAATACACGGCTTGGCAAGCCTTCGCCATAAGCTTGCATGCTTCTTGCCTGCTCAAGATCGGCACGGAAGCCTGTTGTTCTCACATTAGCAAGGTTATTGGCATGCACTTGCATTCCATACATATCTTGCTTTGCGCCACTCATGGCTAAATACAGTGCACGATCCATTATCGACTCTCCAATCACAATTCAATGATCTTAAAGCAATAATTATGCCAGCATATATAAGTTGTTTTATATCAGATGATTAGAGGTTAAATATTGAAGGATACATTCGAATCACGCCAATATTATGACGAATACGGAAACGCATTGCCGCCTACATAACGAGGCGGCAATGATGGCAAAAGAAAGGAAAAGCAGTTAACGAATTTGTAAAATAGTCTGTTGCAGCTGGTTATCAACTTCTAATGCACGGGAGTTTGCTTGGAAGTTTCGCTGAGCGGTGATCAAGTCAACCAGCTCTTGAGTCATATCGATGTTCGATTGTTCAAGCGTACCACTTTTTATCGCACCAAATGCCCCTTGCGTTGCTTCACCCCATATAGCGGCTCCCGAATCTTGGCTAGCCACCCACTGGGTACCACCTTTCGATACTAGGCCCTGCTCATTGGGCACACGCACCATACCAACCCGTCCTAAGGTGACGTTTTCGCCGTTGCTGTATGTCGCAACAATGGAACCTTTAGCATCAACGTCGACCTTTGCAAGGTAGCCTGTTGTCGCACCATCTTCATTAAAGCGGCGAATTTCAAACGGGGCAGCATATTGAGTCGGCTCATCAAAATTGACTGACAAGGTCTGATTTGCATTGGCGCCGTTCATTTCAAGTCCAGCACCGCCTTCTTCCACAGGTAAACCTAGAGCCTGTGTCACAATCGGATTACCGTTGTTTATCGATTTCACTGAACCATCGGTATTAAAGTCCATATAGTGACCTTGATGGCCATTACCAATAGGACCATTGGCATCACCCGAGGCCACTTCACCGTCACCATCCGGTGTCATATTAACATCAACAGCCTTTTCACCAGTGGCATCGGTCACGGTGTAGTAGACTGCCCAGCGGTTTTCAGCTTCAGATCCTGGGGCAGCTTCAACGGGGTTACCATTTTCATCCACTTGCGCGGATGTATCACCACCATTGTCTTTCACATAATAGGTCGTCATTTTGTATGGCTGACCTAATGAGTCATACATCGTTAACGACGTCGACTTGTTGTAACTAGTTTGATCATTGAAATCAAACTTCGACGGATCTTTTGCCGGATCGGCCGCTGGCAAATTCACACCAATATTAATGTTTTGGGACTCACGAGGCTGACCAAATTGATCCGGCACCCTTAGTGCTTGTGCTTCGTATGACGTTACCTGATCGGTTTCTTGATCAACCTGATAACCCAATAAGTACTGACCTTCCGAGTTTACAATTTGGTTGTCTTTATTTAGATGAAAAGCACCATTTCGGGTCAAGCTATTATTCTGGGGCTGTAGTTTGTCATCCGCGACAGCAAAAAAACCGCCCCCAGAGATACGAAGATCCATCGGGTTATTGGTATAAACACTCGAGCCTTCATGGAACTGCTGAGCAACAACCGAGGTTTGTACACCACCGCCTGTTGTCGTTTTAGCGTTCGAGAAAATTGAACTTGAATATACATCGCCAAACTCTGCGCGTGACTCTTTAAAGCCGAAGGTATTTGCATTGGCAATGTTGTTACTGGTGGTATTGAGGTCTTTTTGTGATGCCCCGATCCCACTCAGTGAAATATTGAATCCCATAGTATGAATCTCCTAATTACCGGTTATACCTGGCCGACTTCAAGAACGTCGGAAAGTTTGAATGGCGAGTCAAAACCCGCAAGGTTTAGCATGACGTTGCCATCACCATTACCCAGCAACACGCTGTTTACATTGGCGTAAGTCGACACATCAAACTCACGGCTTTCGCCGCCGACCAGACCCGCTACTTTTAATGTGTAGCGGCCTTCCGGCAATACATTGCCATTTTCATCGGTGCCATCCCACTCGATGCGATGCTCGCCCGGTGGTTTAGCTCCCATATCAAAGCTTTTTAATAACTGACCCTGTTCATTTTCAACACGAACCATCATGTTATCGAGTGCCTGTGGTAGGTTCACCATGCCGCCCATCGCACCTTCAGCAGCTTTGACGCTGGTTGAGCTTGGGATCAGAACATCACGCCCAACTAACGATGAGGCTTGAAGAGCCTGATTCGATGTCATGGCGGAGTTCAGATTACCAAACTGCTCATTCATTTGGTTAATACCATCAACCGTGGCAAATGAAGCCATTTGGGCAATCATTTGATCGTTACCCACGGGTTTAAATGGATCTTGCTGGGCTAATTGCTTGGTCAATAGCGACAAAAAGTCTTCTTGCTTCAGCTCATTTTGGCCTGTCGCTTTATTATCTTCCTGTAACTTTTTCTCTTGCATGCCCTTAAGCTGGTCAAGATAAGATAAGCTGCCAGAGCCTGCGCCATTAATACTGCTCATAACCGTTACTCCTTATCCTTATTTGCCCATCTGTAATGTCTGCATCAGCATCTGCTTACTGGCATCTGCGACTTGGACATTACTTTGGTATGAACGCGAAGCTGAAATCATGTTGGCCATTTCTTCCATCACGTTTACGTTAGGCTTGTAGATATACCCTTCACCATTAGCAAGTGGGTGATCGGGGTTATATTCAGCACGCAAAGGCTTCTGGCTTTCGACAATCCCTTTCACTTGCACTGGCACACTGTCTTCACGCTGGTAACTCGCGCTCTGAAGGGCCGCAGCAAAAATAGGATGGCGCGCTTTATATGTTTCATCAGCAGAGCTGCTTACGCTATTGGCGTTAGCAAGGTTGCTTGAAGTGGTGTTCAAACGCACAGATTCTGCGCTCATTGCTGAGCCGGAGACATTAAAAATATTAAACAAACTCATCGATTATTCTCCTTTCAATGCCTTGCTCAGGTTTTTGAATTTTGAGCCCAAGAAGTCAAGCGATGCTTGATATTCCAGCGAGTTTTGCATAAATAGGTTCTGTTCTAGCTGAGCATCAACGGTGTTTCCATCGCCAGTATCTGGCTGGTTTGGTACACGGTATTTTTGCTCACCCATTACCGTTGTAGAGGCAGAGATATGCCGACCATTGGTGCGACTAAGGCCAATCTTTGCCTCTGATGTTGCCGCATTCAATGCTCGCTGAAAGTCGACGTCTTTTGCTTTGTAGCCCGGCGTATTTGCATTGGCAAGGTTGCTCGCCAGTGTTTCTGCGCGCTTCGCACGAACACCGACCGTGTGTTGGTGTACACCCAATGCTTTATCAAAAGAAATAGACATATCTGCCTCCATAATTCGTTATGAATATAAAAGCAAAGGTTGTGCCAAGTTTTATTAATGAAGGAGATACAATCAAGAAAGGCAAAGAGAGAGCAGCCTCTCTCTTTGTTATATGAAGCTCGCCATCTAGGGATATAGACGAGAAAGCTACTACTTTAGCTTATAGATAATCCCAGGGGTACAACGGATCATTTCAAATTTATCCGTTAATCCTGTTAACGATTCTGATGCCCCAAGCAATAAGTAACCACCTGGGTTTAAGCTCATAGCCATCTGATTAAGCACTTTGGCCTTCATTTCTGGTGAGAAATAAATCAATACATTTCGACAAAAAATAATGTCGAATTTACCCAGCAAGGCATAGCTATCTTTTAGGTTTTGCGGACGGAAATTGACCATTCGCTTCACCTTATCGTTAACTTTCATTCGACCATCACCATTATTCTCAAAGAATATTCGGCGACGCTCGGGTGATAGGCCACGACTCAGGGCCAAATTATCATAAGCACCCGCTCGACAAGTATCGAGCATGGTTTGCGAAATATCCGTTGCTGTGATTTGAACGCCGCTGGTGAGCATGCCAGGTCGTCGATTCTGAGTTTCCAGTATCGTCATAGCAATCGAGTAAGGTTCTTGGCCTGAAGAACTGGCTGATGACCATATTTTTAACGGTCGTTTATTGGCTGCCAGTTCAGGTAATAGTTTTTCAGCCAATACCGTATAGGGATAGGTATCACGAAACCATAGCGTTTCATTGGTTGTCATCGCATCGACAGCGGCAACCCGAAGTTCCCTATTTCGACCCAAAACCACAACCTTCAGCAACTCAGACAGTGATGATAGCGAAAATCGGCTGACCAACGGACTCAAGCGGCTACGTACTAAGTATTGCTTACTGTCGCCAAGTACAATACCGCACTGCGCTTCAAGGAAACGGCAAAAGTCACGGTATTCCTGATCGTTTATTGTTATAGCTGTCATCTACTACTCTAACTTAATTATTTTTCTGGCATTGCCGCTTTTACTGCAGCACCAAGTTCATCAGGGTTAAACTTCGGAATAAAGGCATTCGCCCCAACTCGCTCAACCATGGCTTGGTTAAATACACCGCTCAGGGAAGTATGGAGGATAACATGTAAATCTTTCAGCTGTGGATCATTACGAATTTCAGCCGTTAAGGTGTAACCATCCATTTCAGGCATTTCAATGTCTGAAATCACTAACGCCAATTGCTCATAGATGCTCGACTCTTTTGCCATTTCACGCAACTTTTCAATTGCTTCTTTACCGTCTTGAACCAGTACACATTCACAACCGATGGCTTCAATGGCACGCTGGATTTGTTTGCGTGCAACACTTGAGTCATCAGCAACAAGTACACGACGTACTGCAGGCATATGTTCGATGAGATCTTCTAAAACCGTGCCTGTAATATCTGTATTTACAGGGGAAATCTCATCAAGAATTTTCTCGACATCAAGTATTTCAACCAGCTCGTTGTCAATCTCAGTGACAGCCGTTAAATAATTGTCCTTACCAGCCCCTTTCGGCGGCGGCAAAATAGATTCCCAATTCATATTGATAATGCGCTCAACAGATGAGACCAAGAAACCCTGAATTGAACGATTAAACTCTGAAATAATGACGAAGCAATTATCTAAATCGGTAATTGGACGCCCACCCGTTGCAAGGCTCATATCAATCACTGAAATAGTTTGCCCCCGAATATGGGCAATACCTTTAACCAATGGGTGTAAGTTAGGCATGGTGGTCAGTTTCGGGCACTGAAGCACTTCCTTAACTTTGAATACATTGATTCCATAGCGCTGGCGTCTATTAAGCCTAAAAGTAAGCAATTCTAGACGGTTTTGGCCGACTAACTGTGTTCGTTGGTTGACTGAATCTAGGATCCCAGACATAAGGGCGACTCCGTGTTATCGTTTTTATAATTTGATACGTGTTCAATAAGAATTTTTTTTACAATTGGCATATCATACCAAATTCAATCGTGTTCAGGTCATCTGATGATATGAACAACGGTCATTATTCTTGCGACGAACTTGGTAAACATAGAGTGAAAACCTTGACCCCAAAAACACATTTACCATTATTACTCTTTGTCATCGGCTTGATTGCTTTTTTCTTTAGCGCAATCGCCAATGCAACAGCACAAAATATTAATGTTGCAGTACAACGCACCGCTGAAGAATTCGTGACAAAAAACATTACCGTTCCAGAACGCGGGACCCTGCAAGTAAATGCGGCAACCCTCGACAGTCGGCTGAGGCTCCGCCAATGCTCTGAACCGCTCAATGCGACCATTCCGGGGAAGCAATCGCTGACGGGAAATGTCACGGTGTTAGTAAATTGTGTTCCTGAAAATTGGCAGGTTTATGTTCCCGTACGTACGCAATTATTATTACCCCGCGTTGTAGCCACAAAACCTTTGGCACGGGGTGTGGTACTGAGTGCCGATGATCTCACTGTCGAACAAGTTGAATTACGCTTCCAGCGAGGAGCCGTCTTTGAACGTCCAGAGCAAATCATTGGTTCTAAAATAAAACGCACCGTGAATATGGGTGATGCAGTACAAGGTGGCGATATTTGCCTTGTTTGCCGTAATGATGCCGTAAATATTAAAGCAGGTAACGGTGGGCTAAACATCGTTACTAACGGTATTGCTCTTTCTGATGGGTCTTTGGGCGAACAAATTCGTGTACAAAATGCCAAATCAAAGCGGGTTATTGACGCGGTGATCACCAGCGTTGGTGAAGTTACCGTCAATTACTAGAGGAAACAGCCAAAATATTGGTACAATTAATACTAAAGTTTACTGATGCCCTGCCGATGTAGAGGCTGTCTCTAGTATATTGTTCAAAGGCTAATTATATGGCAAGTATCGATCAACTTCGATCCGGTCACCCAATGACAACATCTCGCAGCAGCCACAGCAATGTGTCTAACGCTGGAACCGGGTCATCCAAGAGCGCCACTAGCTCTTCTATCGGCGGTAACCAAAATGATGCTGTTTCTCTCAGCTCACAAGGTAAAGCTGTCGGTCAAATCCACCAGCAACTCGCTGCTGAACCAAGCTTTGATAGTGCCAAGGTCGCTGCAATTAAAGAAGCGATCAGTAACGGTTCTTATGTTGTCGACGCTGAAAAATTAGCCTCCAACATGATTAAATTTGAAGATGAACTGCGCGGTTTGTAGCATACCTTTCAGCGTAAGCCTTAATGAGAGTGAACCATGTCCCAATCTATTGAACAGTTACTAGAGCTGCAGCAAGCCACACTGGTCTCACTCTCTCGCCTACTGGAGCAAGAAAAAGCCGCGATCGTTGCTCGAAAAGCAGTGGATATTTCACAGCTAGCAACAGATAAGCTCACTTTGATTCATAAAGTGCAGCAGCAAGATCACCTCATTGCCAGTCATCCTAACCGTCAGCAATTAGTAGATAAGCCAAATTTAGCCGCCATTGTTGAAGAAATCAAAGCGACGGCTGCACGCTGTAAAGGCATTAATGAAGTCAACGGCGAAGCGCTTCAACGAGCGCAGCTCAGCTTCCACAAACTCAATAACCTCTTTCAACAGAGCCGTGGGAAGCAGCAAATGACCTACAATAGCGACGGTGTCGCCCAAAATATCCGTTCGTTAGGTACGAATATCAAAGCATAAATACGTCTCTGTAGCCTTGTAGATCAAAAAAGCGAGAGCATTATACTCTCACTTTTTCAGTTCAGGCATACAAGCTATGTAGATTAGAATAATGTCTCTTGATTTGTTGGCACTTGATAAACTTCACCATGCTTTTTCATCCGGTCCATTTTTTTCAGATCAAGCTCCATCTCAGTAACAAAGCTGTCGCCGACAGGGTAACTGCGCAACACTTTTGCACCACGAATAATACCATCGGCAGAGCCGTCTGTACTTTCAATCCCTAACTGCTGATCTTCCATTCCGGCCCTAGCACTAATGCGCATACCGTAAACTTGCTCGGTGAGTTCACGGTAAGCATCTATTTTGGATGCTCGCATTGCTCGGACACGCTTTTCTTCAGTTGTTCGGCCACGCTGCTCACTGATAGAGGCATAGCCAACAGCAGTGATTAAATCATCATTGCGAATATCAGCTAAAGGCTGACAACCTACTAGCGTAACCAAAATCACCAAAAACCAGTAACGCATATTCACTCCTAAGGTTTTAACACCACAGTATTGCGGTCATGCGTTGCGGTTTCATTTCGAATGATCACACCGTTTTGGATACGCATTTTATTCAAAGTATCAAGATCTCGCCCAATTCTATCTGCAGGTAAAAAGCCTTGAGCAGAAGCAATCACAACGCGAGAGCGCATACCTATAATACGCGCATTAACCAATACACCCGCTCCTTGACGCAACATCGTGCCTGTTAGCACATAATCAACAGGCTGCTCTGCGCTAAGCTCGCGCCAATCACGACTGATAGAAAAGTCACCATCTGGGGTAACCTTTATAGCCCCTGTCGCCTTATAGTCGACCACGGTATAACCACGCTGCTGCATTTGATACATAAAGCTTTCAGTTACACTGTTTCCTAACCAGTTGGTCTCGCCCATTTCTTGTAAATCAACAAATGACGTCACGGCTAACGGTGTTTTGGCCGTTAAATACTGGTTTGAAGTAACAAGCTGTTCCGTCATCCCTTCAATAAAGAAGTCCAAGGTGTGACGTGGGGTTTCCTTCAACAAGAAGGTACTTCCTGTGTAAGGTTCCTTCCCATTGTATATTGGGGAGTATGTGCATGATACGGTCATCATCGCCAGTATCAGGACTATCCATTTTTTCATTCTAACCAGCTCCAGATGAAAAGAGACTTGATGCTCTTACCCTGTTATCGTACACAGAAAGAAAAACTTTACCGATTACACTAAAAAATGCTACTAGGAACACTCTTTGCATAACCTCTACTATTAACGCAATTCGTTCGTTGCAACAAGAAACGGCAAGTTTTATCTTTAGCTACTTACGCATAAGCAATTTTCATACCCAAGTTGACCAGAGTTGGAATAAATGAGTAAAAAATACTTAACCTTACTCGGTAGCCTTTGCCTGCTACTCTCATCGCAGATATCTGCCGCCTGGTTTGAGGTGACAGGGACAGCCGTGCAGCTCGAAAGCGAAAGTACCGCTCGAAAAAATGCCCTTGAAGACGCCGTATTTCAAGCGATGAGCTATGCGGGTGCTGATATATCCAGCTTTAGCTATCTACAACCCTACCTGGCCACAGAACACAGCGAATATCAGTTTAGTGGCAACGAAGTTCGCCATGTCATGGTACTCAAAACACAAAAAAGAAGCGGCAAGGTTTACCTAACTGCCCGTATCGATGTGTACCCATCGGCAAAAACTTGCCACAAAGTACAATATAAAAAAGGGTTACTGCTCGGCGAGTTCGCTATCAGCTATCCACAACATGCATCTTTAGGCGGAGTTTACCAACTCGGTGAGTCATTCACTTCAATATTAAAGCGCCAAATAGAGCGAAATTCTCAAAGTTTTGTTGTCAGCAACACAACTCGAGTACCCATTTCAGCGGGCCAACCGTCAGTGATGACCATGCTGGCAGAAGATAATGATGCGCAGTACATCATTAGCGGTGAAATCACGGATTTAACCTCGACACTCGACCAAAAATTCTTAAGAAGCGATCAAATTAACCGCCAGTTTGCTGCCAACATTCAAATTATGGATGGCAAAACCGGTGAAATGTTAATGCAGAATAATTACCGAGAAGTAGCAGAGTGGCCGTTCTCTCGCGTGAGTAAACTCGATACAACCAGCGCGCGATTCTGGCAATCTAGCTACGGACAAGCAGTACAACGTGTCAGCCGTAATATGATGCTTGATCTCGAGAGTACGTTATCTTGCAAGGCAAGCTTACCTGAAGTGGTTAATACCTACGGCAATACAGTGCAAGTGAATGTAGGCCGCATCCATGGCGTAGAATCAGGTGATCGCCTTGCGTTATGGCATAGCGCTGGGTTTATCGACCAACACGGTATACCGCGTAATCGAATGATCCAAACCGATATCACCCTGACCGTTGATCGCGTGTACGAAAAGTCGGCAGAGCTACTTGTTGAACAGCCCGATTTAGCTGGCAGCATTCAACCTGGCGATTTGCTAACCAAACAGCTCCAGAAGTAATATAATCGCTTAATATATCTGAAAAAGTTTGTATAATAGCCACTCAAGTTCATACTTGAAGCTCCCTTAGCTCAGCTGGATAGAGCGTCCCCCTCCTAAGGGGAAGGCCGCAGGTTCGACTCCTGCAGGGAGCGCCATCAAATTCAAAGGCCTAGCATAGTAATATGCTGGGCCTTTTCTCTATCTACACTCCATGCAAAAGTCTCAAGGCTCAGATAGCAAAAAACCCCGCCTAAGCGAGGTTCTAAGCCTATAGACTGTATTAATAATGATACAACCTATAATAAATTTGGTGGAGCTATGCGGGATCGAACCGCAGACCTCTTCGCTGCCAGCGAAGCGCTCTCCCAGCTGAGCTATAGCCCCAAATCTTGAAATTGATAATAAAAAGTTAATGATTTCATGTCAATAAACAATCTTTATCAAGATTGCTGTTCGCCAACTTGATCACACTTTACCGATTTTAGAAATTACATACATTCTATAAAATGTAAAAAACAGCTTAAAATATATTCGCTTATTAAGAATTGAAAAAAATGATTATGTTCTATGATTTCAAATGTATGAAGATGGAGTTTTCATGTTTTTGTGACGTATAACGGACTATGTAGAAAGGCCTCGCCTGTAAATAGAGGTTGAAAATCATTAATTGCATATGAGAGATCACATATGAAAAAACTAACGATTCTTATTGCTGCTGCATTACTGTCTATTAGCTTTAACTCAATGGCATTTACACTTGCCGGTACCCCAACCGTTGTAGAAAAAGACACCTACAGATATTGTGCTGGTGCAACTAACTTTTGGGTGTGTGTGCAATCTTATGAGTTAAGGAAAAAAAAGTAAAAAAAGAGCAGAAGTAACATTGCTACCTCTGCTCTTAGTATTAACAAATCGGAGTGTGAACAATAAACAGGTTATTCACATTCCATTTGTTACTTATGCATTCGCTTCTCGCTCGGCAATATAACCAAGTGCCATCTGAAGACGAGCAACTACACGCTCTTTTCCAATCAACTGCATCACCGCATCAACTGACGGTGACTGACCTTGGCCAGTAACCGATACACGCAATGGCATACCTACTTTACCCATACCAAGCTCAAGCTCTTCACATGTTTCTTTGATCACATTATGAAGATTCTCAGTTGTCCACTCTTCAAGTGCTTCAACTTTAGCAAGTGCTAGTGTCAGCGCACCTTTTGCTACTGGGCGTAGGTGCTTCTTCGCTGCACCCGCTTCGAACTCACTGAAATCTTGGTAGAAGTAACGTGATTGATCTGCAAGCTCAATCAATGTATTACAACGCTCACCGACGAGTTTAATTACATCTGTAATTGCAGGGCCGTTAGCCGTGTCGATTTCTTTCTGATCAAGGTGCCACTGAAGGTAGCTAGCAACGTATTCTGGTTCAGACGTTTTGATGTAATGATTATTCAACCAAAGTAGCTTATCAGTGTTGAAAGCAGATGCTGACTTGCTGATTGAATCTAGGCTAAACAACTTAATCATTTCTTCTAGAGAGAAGATTTCTTGATCACCGTGTGACCAACCCAAACGTACTAAATAGTTCAGTAGCGCTTGTGGTAGGTAACCTTCATCACGGTATTGCATCACGCTGACTGCACCATGGCGTTTAGACAGTTTTGCACCGTCATCACCAAGGATCATTGCGCAGTGTGCAAACTCTGGTACTGGTGCACCCAGTGCTTCGTAAATGTTAATTTGACGAGGGGTATTATTGATATGGTCTTCACCACGCACAACTTGCGTGATCCCCATATCCCAGTCATCAACAACCACACAGAAGTTATACGTTGGGCTACCGTCTGTACGGCGAATGATCAGATCATCAAGCTCGCTGTTTGCAATCTCAATATTACCACGGACATGATCATTAAAGACTACCGTGCCTTCTTTCGGGTTACGGAAGCGGATAACAAAAGGTGATGCATCTGTTGCTGCAGCATTCGCCGCAACAATTTTGGGATGGTTAGCATCGTAACGCGGCTTAACACCTGCGGCCATTTGCTCTTCACGAAGTTCGTCAAGTAGCTCTTTCGGGCAGTAACACTTGTAAGCTTTATCTTCTGCAAGCAGTTGATCGATTAACTGGTTGTAGCGGTCAAAACGCTTTGTCTGATAGTAAGGACCTTCATCCCAATTCAGACCAATCCACTCCATCCCTTCGAGAATGGCGTCGATCGCTTCCTGTGAAGAGCGCTCTAGGTCAGTATCTTCGATACGAAGAACAAATTCGCCACCCATATGTTTAGCGAACAACCAAGAATATAGTGCAGTACGTGCACCACCAACATGAAGAAAGCCTGTAGGGCTTGGAGCAAAACGAGTTTTAACCGTCATTAAAGAACCTTAAATAAAATGCTGACTCAAATCGTGATGTTACTTCATCACTATCATCGATAATTACGCATTTTACCACCAGTACTGCAATCCACAATACAGTTATAACATTTCATCTTTTCACTCAATCGGAGAACCAACGCTAAATGTGTACAATTTCAATTATAATAAAAAGCCCCAGTAAGAATACTGAGGCCAGAAAAACTAAATGATTAGCCGATCGCTAAGGCAACGTTAAACCTTGATTAGAAATACCATTCGGTACCGATACGGATCATTGTGTCTTCACCGTACTTGCTACCACGTGCATCACTATGCTGTGCAACACGTAAGAAGGTATAAACGGCATTAAACGAATAACCAACTTCACCCGTTAGCGTCTCACGTTTTAGGAATTCATCTTTTACGCCATCAGTTTTTCCATCTTGGCTTGCATAGCCTAAACGGAAATTAGTGTTTCCCATGAAATAATTAGCTTGTAGCGAGTAAGCATCTATTTCTCTTTCATCATAGTCGCCCGTACCTTTTTTGTTTGAATCAAATTCACCAGTTTTATATGCACCAGCAAACGACAAGTTCGCTATTGGACGGAATTCAAAACCAACAAAATAGTTATCGGTATCACCGATTAAATCATCATCAAATTCGGTATCATTCGTTAATTCAAAAGCGGCATGTAATGTCAGCATATCAACAGGTGTAACAGATACCTTACCACCAACAAAGTTTGAATCAGACGTATTTTCGCTACCGTTGCCATACGACAAGCTGAAATTCAGCATATCCGCAATTTGTGCTGAATCGTAGCGAACATGTTGACTTTTACGGTCAAAATGAAAGCGTTCACCTGCACGCCAACCACGGTCAAATGTTGTACCCATGTTTGATGCACTGTAAGGCCAATCAACCAATTCATACATTGGTGTTAACATTCGACCGAAACGAACCGCGCCCCACTCATCACCACGAATACCAGCAAATGTATCGCGGTTACCTAATTTAGCGCCGTCATCAAGCATCCAACCTGATTCCATTTGAACAAAGGCTTCAACAGAGTCTGTCATTGCCTGAGCGGCACGAAAGCCAACTCGAGTTTCATTTTCTAGCACCCACCCCTGATCTTTCGTCGAACCATCTTTAGCCTTAGCCTTCGTTCCATAATCAACCGCAGAAATCGAAACCACACCATAGACTTCAACTTTTGAGTCATTAGTTTCACCGATGGTGTAAGCATTTGCAGCAAAAGATCCCATTGTGATAGCTGCCACACTCATACTGACTAGTGTACGTTTGAAAGTCTTTTTCATTTGGAACTCCTAATTAATGTATAGCTGTTTATATACATCATCCTCAGTTGGCCGCCGAAGGAGATATACATAATTCATTGTTATGTGTTACTACAGGAATAAGGCTAACCGCTTTTTTTTCTTCGTGAAGATACTATCTAAATAAACATGACACAGTTCAAAGCAGCAAATCCTAAACAGATATAAACAACTAAAAAACAACCACTTACAACAATAAAAACAAAAAACATAAAGACAATAACGAAGGTTACTTTGTGCGCTGACTCAAAAAAACACTGAAACATTGAGGTTAATTGATAATTTACCCATGAAAAAATCTAATTTATTATAGTTATTTAGAATAAATAAATAGTTAACTGTGGGTTAGATCACAATTGTGAGTACTACATTTAATGAACTATTTGCCTTCAACGAACAGGCTAGAAAATAACTGATGAATATCAAACAACACAATTATCCCCCAAAGGAATATATTAACCTGTTTAATAAAATTCTTATATCTTCAATCCTTACCCATACATTTATTAATAGTAGCTAGCATCATGTGACTCTTATCTGATTTCAAAACAATATTATGAAAATAATAAAGGCATACGTATGACTCAGTTATTATGTCTAGTAAAATAAGATTCACTAATTCACTTTTATGACTCAATTATGAGGTTCTACTTCGATGAAAATAAATGGTTTTGTGGCAAGTGGTTTAATAGGGCTATTGTCCTTCCCAGTTGCAGCTGAAGTAACACTTAAGCTTCCAAGCGAAGTAAACATTTTATCAATCAATGGTGAAGAAGGTAAAAATAGTCTGATGTCTTTTATTGGCTCATCACCAGACAATATCACCTTACCAAATGGTGATAATCAAATTATCTATGAAATAAAGAAAATCTTTAACAAAGGCTCTAGCCAAAGTGAAATATATCAATCATCACCGCTTGTATTAAGCTTTAATAGTATCGACTCTGAATTAGTGATGGCGCTACCATCACTAAGAACCCAAGATGCAGCTCGTCGATTTGATAGGTCTCTTGCAGTTGAATTATCTAACTCTTCCGGCTCATCAATTGAGCACAAAAATGAAAAACTCCCACTTGATGGATTTTCAATTAATAAAGATTATGCTTACCTATTGGCTGCATATAACACCCCTAGTGATAAAGTAACGTCTACCGCTTCAAAGCAAGCGAATAAACTAACAAGTAAGCAAGCTAATGGAAATACTGATGTATCGTCTAAACTGACAGTCTTACAAGATGTATTTAACCAATTGGATGATAATGAAAAACAAGACTTCCTAACTTGGGCAATAAAGAACCTTAATTAGCACTGCTCTCTACCTGTTAGCCGGATCACTGTTTGGTTTGGCTAACAATTTTCCCTACTCATCTAATTACCTCCTCCCCGTCAATACCTTATCTGTAATTAAATTCACATCGAGCACATAAAAAGCATTCATATAAACACAATAAAAGTACCTAAAAACAAATAACTACCATGACAAAAAAGGCTTCGGTACATACCGAAGCCTTTTCACTTATTAGTAATTACAATTTAACGGTAATTAACTCTTAGAAGTACCACTCAGTACCAAAACGTACCATCGTATCACCGTCGCCATCGTTGCTGTGCTCAGCAACACGTAGGAAGGTATAAACACTGTTGAAGCTGTAACCAAATTCACCAGTCAGTGTTTCACGATCTAAGTAAGCATCCGTTACACCATCAGTATCACCCGTTTGCTGTGCATAACCTAAACGGAAGTTAGCTTTACCCATGTAGTAATTCGCTTGAAGAGAAAAAGCTTCAATTTCGCGCTTATCATAGCTGAAACTACCTTTGTCAGTAGCATCGTACTCACCAGTCTTATATGCACCAGCAATCATAACACTATCAATCGGGCGCAATTCAAAACCAACGAAGTAAGAGTCCGTGTCACCAACTGATGCATCTTTTCCAGCTTCCTTCAGGCTACCGTCTTTGTTGAATGTAGCATCGGAGCCTGATTCAAACTCTGTATCTTGCGCTGATTCAAATGCTGCATGTAGCGTTAGCATATCCACAGGGGTAATCGAGAACTTAGCACCGTAAAACTTAGAATCATCCGTATTGCTACTGCCGTTACCAACAGATGCGCTGAACGTTAGCATATCGGCAATTTTAGCTGAGTCATAACGTACTTGCTGGCTCTTACGGTCAAAAATGAAACGCTCGCCACTTCTCCAACCACGGTCAAACGTAGTACCCATGTTTGATGCACTGTAAGGCCAGTCAACTAGCTCGTACATTGGTGTTAACATACGACCAAAGCGTACCTGACCCCAGTTATCACCACGCATACCAACAAATGTATCACGGTTACCTAATTTAGCACCGTCATCAAGCATCCAGCCCGATTCCATTTGTACAAAGGCTTCTACAGAATCAGTCATTGCTTGTGCAGCACGGAACCCGACACGTGTTTCATTTTCTAATGCGAATGTGCCATTGTCTGCGCCATAATCAACAGCAGAGATAGAAACAACACCATATACCTCAACTTTTGAATCGTTTGACTCACCAATTGTATAAGCATTTGCTGATACCGAAACCATCGCAGCTGCTGCAACTGCTACACTAAGAAATGAACGCTTAAACATGTTTTCCATGGAATAACTCCTAAAAATACTAGCTGTGTTACTTGTGCCCTAATGGTTGGCCGCCGAGGGCATCAAGTAATCCTCCCGATATGTCAGTCAGATTTCTTAATCTAACTAATTCATATTTTTTTAGTTCTTAAAGTGAACTCTTGTCTTGCTTCCCCACTAAGACTACTTTCGCATCAAAAAACATCAAACATAACTTAATTAATTCTTTGAAAAATATGACTCAGTGCAAACTTCGCGCAAATTAGTGATCACGGTCAAATAAAAACAAAACACAATCACCACAAACATAAAAATCATTTAAAAACAAACATATACATTGATAGTTATATATAGTTATGCGATCTACATCTGTGATTTATATTTTTTATTGCAGTTTATTACATCATAATGAAAAGCATGAATTGGCAATAACACACACTTAAAATCAAAATTAAAATAAATATGCATCAAACTTAATGAATAAAAAAAACCCTCTTATACCAATGTATTAGAGGGCTATTGTTTATTTTTTTATTAAAATTTTGTTGTTTTGACGGTTTTAACGAGCCATCAAATCAACTAATGCCTGTTCATCCCAGACTTCTATCCCAAGATCTTGTGCTTTTGACAATTTTGACCCCGCAGCTTCACCGGCTACAAGCAAATCTGTATTCTTTGATACACTGCCCGTTACCTTGGCCCCTAGCTGCTGAAGTGCCGCTTTCGCATCTGAGCGTGTAAGTTGAGAAAGTGACCCCGTTAATACAACCGTTTTCCCTTCAAGAGGTCGCTCGACACCCTCTTCTGCCTTTTCAATGGCAGGCCAGTGGATACCAACCTCTAGCAAATCTTGAATAACCGCCAAGTTATGCTCTTCTCTAAAGAAGTTATAAAGGTGCTCTGCAACAATTTCACCAACATCCTGAACCTTAATCAGCTGATCTTTATTTGCCGCTTGAATGGCATCAAGGGATTCAAAATGATTAGCAAGGTTTGCCGCTGTTGCTTCGCCCACTTCACGAATGCCTAATGAATAAAGAAAGCGCGCTAATGTTGTCTGTTTTGATGCCGCTAAAGAATCAACTAACTTTTGAGCTGACTTCGGCCCCATTCGCTCAAGCACTGTCACTACGCCGGCAGAAAGTTTAAACAAATCGGCAGGGGTCGCCACCATTTCACGATCGACCAATTGCTCAATCACTTTGACGCCACACCCATCAACATCAAGCGCTTTACGAGAAACAAAATGCTTCAAAGCTTCTTTACGTTGTGCTTGGCAGAAAAGTCCACCAGAGCAACGCGCCACCGCCTCGCCTTCAACCCGCTCCACTTTAGAGTCGCAAACTGGGCAGGTTTCAGGGAATACAATCACTTGGGCATCGGCTGGGCGTCGAGATTCTACAACCGAAGCAATTTGTGGGATCACATCACCTGCACGGCGGATAATCACGGTATCGCCGACCATCACGCCAAGGCGCGCAATTTCATCAGCGTTGTGTAACGTTGCGTTACTAACGGTTACGCCACCAACAAAAACAGGTTCAAGTTTTGCAACGGGTGTTATCGCCCCTGTTCGACCAACCTGAAACTCAACATTATTAAGTAATGTCATTTCTTCTTGAGCTGGAAATTTATAGGCAATCGCCCATCGCGGTGCTCGAGCAACAAATCCTAAGCGTAATTGAATCGCAATATCGTTGGTTTTGATCACGACACCATCGATTTCATAAGGTAGTGATTCTCGCTTCTCACCGATCTCTTGGTGATAAGCAATCACTTCATCCATATTCGCTAATTGACGTATTTCAGGGCACATCGGTAGGCCCCAGTCTTTCAGCTGCAATAAACGTTCGTACTGACCTTCGGCTAATGCTAAGCCTTCCACAACACCGACCGAATAAGCATAAAAGCTAAGCGGTCGCGTCGCGGTTACTTTCGAATCGAGTTGACGCAGACTGCCCGCAGCAGCATTCCGTGGGTTAGCAAAGGGTTTATCACCCTTTTTCATCGCTTTTTCATTCAACGCATCAAAGCCTTTTTTCGGCATGAAAACTTCACCGCGAACTTCTAAACGAGCAGGCCATCCTTCGCCACGTAGCTTTAAAGGAATTGAGCGTATTGTACGTACATTTTCAGTAATATTTTCACCGGTAGCGCCATCACCCCGTGTCGCCGCCTGTACTAACAGGCCATTTTCATACATTAAACTAACAGCAAGCCCATCCAGTTTTGGCTCACAGCAATATGTTAATGCTGACTCTGACATAAGGCGATCAAGCATACGCTTTTCAAACGCAACAAGATCGTCATCATTAAAGGCGTTATCCAATGACAGCATCGGAATTTCATGGGCAATTTGGGTAAAGCCATCGAGCGGAGTACCGCCGACACGCTGACTCGGTGAGTCCGCGGTGATCAATGCAGGATGCTCACTTTCTAATGTCAGTAGCTGCTGCATCATGCGATCATATTCAGCATCTGGAATTTCAGGGTTATCTTCGACGTAATAACGATGACCGTGATATGCAAGTTGTTCACGCAGTTCATTAAGTAGCTGCTGAATGTCATGACTCATTGTTTTTCCTACCGTAATACGCCCCTGACGAGCTAGGGGTACTCAATAATACAAATCTGTATAAGTTTAAAAAAATAAAGCCCTTTATACCGTAATGTATAAAGGGCCAGATTATTCTCATTAAAAAAGCTGTCGCTAGTGATTAGCGTATTTTTGTGCTTTTTCTCGATATTCCATAATGCGATGTGGCGTAATTAATGCGCGATTCTGATCAAGAACATCGGCGCCGAGTGTATCGGCAATAAGCTGAACGGTTTGTAGCATTTGCTTAAAATTCGCATCAGCACGGCCAACTTGGCATGGAAGCATCAGATAAAAAGCAACACCCGGTGTTTCAAAATTATCGTTTCCACCTTCTGGGAAGTGTGCTGGATGCACCATGTTCGTCACAGAATAAATGACAGGGCCTGTGCCTGCGACATCAGCATGATAGTGATAAACCGAATTTTCACCAAACACCAGGTTATGCTGCTCAAATGCATTGAACAGTTTGTTACCACGTAAAGTGTCACCATTTCGCGCATGAATATTAAGCACAAGATAATCAGGTGGTAACTGTTCTGGTTCTGGTTCTGGCTCTGGCTCTGGCTCTGGCTCTGGCTGCGTTACAACAACCGATTCAACAACTGACTCAACCATTTCAGCCAAGCTTACACTTGGTTCAACAACGATCATATCGTCAGCTGGTGTTGTTTGTTGTTCTCGTTCAATGTCTTCTATTGTTAACGCTGGCTCAAATACCGTCGCTGGTGACATTGAAACGGTGTCGGTTGATTGAACCTTGCTAATTGATTCAGCATCAACATTAACCAGAGGTTCCGAAGCAACCTCCGATACTGGTTGCACGACCATTGTTTCGGCACTCGGCGCGACTTCCGGTTGCTCTATATTAATAGGCTGCTGGATTAGCTGGGCCGTGTCTTTTAATGCCGCAGCTGCATCGACTGTAGCTGAGAGCACAGGCTCGTCAGTCGCAGACATCGCTGGCAACTCATTCTCTTGCTCAGAAACCACGGTTTGAGTATCCATTAGCGGATCTGCTTGCAGCTTTTGACCAAAATGAAGCTCGGGCTCTTTTCTTTCCGGACGGCTTACTTCTGGCTCCTTGCCATCATGGTTCATTACTCTAACATTGCCGATACCATCGTGATCAAAACCTTCTTGGTCACGAGGCGATTTATCCAGCTTTCCTAATGGCTTCTCACCAAATTTAGCGGGTTTTTCCTTACGGCTGCTCCATAACCCATGCAACAATAAAGCTGCAATCGCTAGTGCACCCACAATAATAAGAACCAGACGCAATTCCTGCATACGAATACTCTGAATTTACATGTTACCCCTAAAGGGGGAAGATCAATTTATTGAGTTCCACCAAGGGTTGATTACAACCTTCAGTGATACTTCGACATTTCTGCCCTTCTTGGTCAAAAAAGAAGGGTACAACCTCTAATGTATCAAAACTCAAAACAGAATGAGAAGGCGAATGTTGTTATTCGTGCAAGATAGTGCTCTTGAGCACAAAATCGGGCAATCCTTAAACAATAATTTCGCTATTTCTGCATTTTATCCTAGACCTAATTTGCTTCTAGGTAAGCTACACCGTTAATATCAGCATTCATTAAAGCAAATATATGCCGCCAGAAACACACCAAGGAGCTAATATGCAACAACACAGTAAGTCCCCTACCTCGCTGAGTGGTGCGGGCTATTTCTTTAAAGGCATGTCACTGGCAATGCAGCCCGGCACCCGCAGGTTCGTTTTACTGCCTTTAATGGTCAATATTGTTTTATTTGGCACAGCTTTTAGTTTAGTTCTCACTCAGCTTGATACTTGGATTAATGGTTGGATGGCATATCTACCACAATGGATGGAGTGGTTGTCATACATACTATGGCCATTACTGGCCATCGCCACGTTAGTAACCTTCTCTTATTTATTTAGCACGATTGCTAACTGGATTGCTGCGCCATTTAACGGCTTACTCGCCGAGCACCTTGAAGCAAAACTAACAGGGAAACCAGCCCCTGACACAGGCATGGTCGACATTTTTAAAGATCTACCGCGGATCATGAACCGAGAGTGGATAAAATTAAAGTACTACCTACCCAAGGCACTCGGCCTATTTATCTTATTGTGGATCCCCGCAATAGGTCAGACCGTAGGCCCTGTCTTGTGGTTTTTATTTAGCGCTTGGATGATGAGTATACAGTACGCTGATTATCCATTTGATAACCATAAAGTACCTTTCCCGACCATGCGTGACGCGCTGAAAGAAAAACGAGGGAAATCACTTAGCTTTGGCAGCTTAGTCATGGTTTTCACCATGACGCCATTACTCAACCTTGTTGTTATGCCAGTTGCAGTGTGTGGCGCAACGGCCATGTGGGTTGACCAATACCGTGATCAATATAAGTTACATTAACCGTCCGTTATAACAATAAGATATAACCACAAATTCCTTCTCAATCATGAATCTGCGGTTATGCTTATTATCACACACCCAATCGTGTCATTTTTTGAACGTGTTACGAAGGAACGATAATAATGAGCAAGATTTACGAAGATAACTCCCTGACTATTGGTAACACTCCGTTAGTTCGCCTAAACCGTGTTAGTAAAG
Organism: Photobacterium minamisatsumaniensis; assembly: GCF_050336695.1. NCBI lineage: Bacteria > Pseudomonadati > Pseudomonadota > Gammaproteobacteria > Vibrionales > Vibrionaceae > Photobacterium > Photobacterium minamisatsumaniensis. Next base: position 82,377 of record NZ_JAKJSI010000012.1, read on the forward strand.
GTAACGTCCTAGCGAAAGTAGAAGCTCGAAATCCAAGCTTCAGCGTCAAGTGCCGTATTGGTGCCAACATGATTTGGGATGCAGAAAAGCGCGGTATTCTGAAAGAAGGTGTCGAGCTCGTTGAACCAACAAGTGGTAATACAGGTATTGCCCTTGCCTTTGTTGCAGCAGCTCGAGGCTACAAGCTAACACTAACAATGCCTGAAAGCATGAGTCTAGAGCGTCGTAAGCTCCTTAAAGCCCTTGGCGCGAACCTTGTTTTAACTGAAGCACCGAAAGGCATGAAAGGAGCCATCGAAAAGGCAGAGGAAATTGTCGCTTCAGATCCAGAAAAATACTTGTTGCTTCAGCAGTTCAATAACCCTGCTAACCCTGAGATTCACGAGAAGACAACTGGCCCTGAAATTTGGGAAGCCACTGAAGGTGAAATCGATGTCTTTGTATCAGGCGTTGGTACTGGTGGTACGCTAACTGGTGTCAGCCGCTTTATTAAGCAACAAAAAGGCAAAGCAATTACAACCGTTGCCGTTGAACCTACTGAATCACCAATTATTACTCAAACATTAAACGGTGAAGACCCTAAACCTGCTCCCCATAAGATTCAAGGGATTGGTGCTGGCTTTATCCCTGGTAACCTTGACGTGTCATTAATTGATGAGGTTCAACAGGTTAGCTCTGAAGATGCGATAAACATGACACGTCGCTTAATGGAAGAAGAAGGCATTTTAGCAGGCATTTCATCTGGCGCAGCAGTGGTAGCAGCAAATCGCATGGCAGAAAAGCAGGAATTTGCAGGTAAAAATATCGTAGTTATCTTGCCGAGCTCAGGCGAACGTTATCTGACATCTGCACTGTTTGCTGGTATTTTTACCGACAAAGAAACCCAACAGTGATCACACTTTTTGATGTTAAAACATCAATAGCGATTCAAAAGCTCCCTTAAGGGGGCTTTTTTGTTGCATTTGTAGCGTAGCTTTAATATAAATCGTTCGTGCTTTATTTTTAGCTTCGAATTAAAAGGTCATTTGTTGGTCTTCACGAAGCAATAAAAGAGAGAAAAGTCACAAAAAATTGACTTAGATTAACCTCTAGCACCGAGCTGATAGGGTAATTTATACTCCTAGTTAGCAGGCATAGCCTAAACAGGTTAAGCTTATTTTCAGTTACGTTAATATTAAATAAATAATATCTATATCGGGGTGAAAAATGTATCAGAAGCAAGTTGAGATCACTGCAGAAAACGGCCTACACACTCGTCCAGCGGCTCAGTTCGTAAAAGAAGCAAAATCTTTCGAAGCAGACATCACAGTGACTTCAAACGGTAAAAGCGCAAGCGCTAAGAGCCTGTTTAAGCTTCAGACTCTAGGTCTAGTTAAAGGCACAGTAGTGACTATCGCTGCTGAAGGTGCTCAAGCTCAACAAGCTGTTGACCACCTAGTTGCTCTAATGGACGAACTGCACTAATACGCAGTCTGTTTATTACTTCCCCTAGTTTTAAGTATATTTAAGGTAAGGCTATGATTTCAGGTATCCTGGCATCTCCTGGTATTGCTTTTGGTAAAGCATTACTTTTGCAGGAAGAAGCGATTGTTTTAAACAAAACGCCAATTACTGCGGACCAAGTTGAGAGCGAAATTCAGCGTTTCTTCGACGCTCGAAAAAAATCTTCTGAGCAACTAGAAGTTATCAAAGAAAAAGCACGTGTAACCTTCGGTGAAGAGAAGGAAGCCATCTTTGAAGGCCACATTATGTTGCTAGAAGATGAAGAGCTAGAAGAAGAAATCATAGCCTTCATTAAAGATAACAATGCATCTGCAGATCTTGCTATTCATAGCATCATCGAAGAGCAAGCTGTAACGCTAGAATCTCTAGATGATGAATACCTAAAAGAACGTGCAACCGACATCCGCGATATCGGTAACCGTTTTGTGAAAAACGCACTGGGTATCAGCATTGTTAATCTTAGTGCTATCAATGAAGAAGTTATTTTGGTCGCTAACGACCTAACGCCTTCAGAAACTGCACAAATCAACCTAGATTACGTACTTGGCTTCATTACTGATATTGGTGGTCGCACTTCACACACCTCTATCATGGCGCGTTCTTTAGAGTTACCTGCAATCGTAGGTACAAACGATATTACAACTCGTGTTCAAAACGGTGACATGCTGGTTCTTGATGCTATCAACAACCAAGTTGTGATTAACCCAACTGAAGGCGAGTTAGCTAAATTCAAAGCTATCCGTGACAAGCACCAAGCTGAAGTTGAAGAACTTGCTAAGCTGAAAGACCTACCTGCAATTACCCTTGATGGTAAGCACGTAGAAGTCTGCGGCAACATCGGTACTGTTAAAGACTGTGACGGTATCAACCGTAACGGTGGTGAAGGTGTTGGTTTGTACCGTACAGAGTTCCTGTTTATGGACCGTGATGCGCTACCGACTGAAGAAGAACAGTACAAAGCTTACAAAGATGTTGCAGAAGCAATGCACGGTGAAACCGTTATTATCCGTACTATGGATATTGGTGGTGATAAAGATCTTCCATACCTAGATCTTCCTGAAGAAATGAACCCGTTCTTAGGCTGGCGCGCCATTCGCATTAGCTTAGATCGTCGTGAAATTCTACGTGACCAACTACGTGGTATTCTACGCGCTTCGGCACACGGTAAGATCCGCATCATGTTCCCGATGATTATTTCTGTAGAAGAAATTCGTGAACTAAAAGCGGCTATCGAAGAATACAAAGCAGAACTTCGCACTGAAGGCCTTGCTTTTGACGAGAACATCGAAATCGGTGTTATGGTTGAAACGCCAGCAGCTGCAGCGATTGCGCACCACCTAGCGAAAGAAGTTGAGTTCTTTAGTATTGGTACTAATGACTTAACCCAGTATACTCTTGCTGTTGACCGTGGTAATGAGCTGATTTCTCACCTTTACAACCCACTATCTCCTGCTGTTCTTACCGTGATTAAGCAAGTTATTGATGCTTCTCACAAAGAAGGTAAGTGGACAGGTATGTGTGGCGAGCTAGCGGGTGATGAGCGTGCAACCCTACTACTTCTTGGTATGGGTCTGGACGAGTTCAGCATGAGCGGAATTTCTATTCCACGCATTAAGAAAATTATCCGTAACGCTAACTTTGCTGATGTAAAAGCTATGGCTGAGCAAGCGCTTGCTATGCCTACTGCTGCTGAAATTGAAGCACACGTAGAAAAATTCATCGCAGAAAAGACCATCTGCTAATATAGCAGCAGGTAAAATAACAACGCTTAGGAGCAACGATTATGGGTCTGTTTGACAAATTGAAAAAGCTAGTTTCTGATGATAACTCTGAAGCTGGTGCTATTGAAATTATTGCACCGCTTTCAGGTGAAATCGTAAACATTGAAGATGTGCCAGATGTTGTTTTCGCCGAGAAAATCGTTGGTGACGGTATCGCTATCAAACCTGCTGGCAACAAAATGGTTGCACCAGTAAACGGTACTATCGGTAAAATCTTCGAAACGAACCACGCTTTCTCTATTGAGTCTGACGATGGCATCGAGCTATTCGTTCACTTCGGTATCGACACTGTTGAACTGAAAGGTGAAGGCTTCACTCGCATCGCTGAAGAAGGTCAAACGGTTAAAGTCGGTGATACTGTTATCGAATTCGATCTAGCACTTCTAGAAGAAAAAGCAAAATCAACTCTTACTCCAGTTGTTATTTCTAACATGGATGAAATTAAAGAGCTGAACAAGCTATCTGGTGCAACAACTGTGGGTGAAACTCCAGTTCTACGCATCAAAAAGTAAGACTTAAATCATCTTACTGAAAGCGCTACCCTCGGGTGGCGCTTTTTTGTTTCTAACGTTTTCATAGAAACTCTGCATATAAAAAACGAGAAGCAATGGCCTCTCGTTTTCACTCCCATCCGGCTCACTCAATACGAAGTAGCGATCGGCTGATGATATTAATTTATAATGCAGCTAATACTTCAAGTGATGGAGCAAAGAAATACGCCCCAGTAACTGCCGTTGTAAAACGCAATAGCTGATCGGTTTTACCATCCGTCTCGCCATACATGCTCTCGAGCATTGTCTTGAAGTTATGCTGGGTATGGCAGTATGCAATAAACAACAGGCCGTGATCGCCGCTTACCGTGCCATATGGCAAGCTATGGCGTACAATTTTAAGGCCCTTACCTTCTTCTTTGATATCGACGCGACCGACATGCGATGCCGCAGGTACATCTTCAAGTTCAATTGAGTCGGGTTTTGTACGGCCAACGACCTTTTCTTGTGCCTGAAGATTCAAACGGTTCCAAGCCGGTAAGTTATGCACAAAACGCTGGAGCATAACAAAACTGCCACCAGCAAACTCACCGTCATTGATTAAAGCAACATCTTGGCGCGCTTCTGTCGTATTTGGGTTCTCTGTACCGTCAATAAAATCTGTCATATCACGTGAATCAAGGTACTTGAAACCGTACGTCTCATCCATGATCTCAACAGATTCTGCAATTGGCTCGATAAACTGGCGCAACAAGTAGAAATTAAGATCGTGACGACTTGAGTTAACGTGTAGCAGAATATCACCACCTGTTGCCGGCGCTGTGATATCACCCTCGCCGAGGGGCTGGAACTCGTCGAAGCCTTCAGGAGTACCTTGCGCTAGCGCGGTCCAAAATGATTTCCCAAAGGCAAGACTTGCACGTAGCTCTGCATGAGGTTGCTGCTCATTCAGTGACGAAACTAACTGATGAAGCTGCTGACATTGCTTGATCACCGCCGAAGTCTCAGCCTTCACTTTCATCACTACATACAGTGCGAAAGGACCGGCTTCTGGTAAAATCAATGGTTGTGCCGTTGCCATATTTATCTCCTAAGTGAACAACTTATAATTCTTTGGTCAAGGACCTTACTTACATAACCTTAAATTATACCTCGAATACTCACCGTAACGTTGATCATTATCAGCACCCAATAGCCACGGTTCTTTTTTATGACGTTAAAAATGAAAAACGCCCCGTCAGGAGCGTTTCTGCTTACAATTCAAGTGTCATTACACCGTATTATACCGATGTCACTTCAACCTGTAATTTCACTTGCTTATCACTATTGCCATCAACGGTTTCAAACAGCGCTGGTGAGTTCAGGCCTGTTGATAACGTCGGTGAAATAATCGTCCGCCACCCACCATCATCTAATCGCTCTTGTACTTTGAAAGCAATTTTCACTTCTTCTGCTGAGACTTCCAGCAATTCGGCACTGCCGACAAGCTCTCGTGCTGTTTGGTTAGCGACATCACTAGTACCAAAGAACACCGTTTCTTCGCCAGGAAGCAAAGAAAGTGACGTGTTCACCGACTGTGTATTACCACTTGCGCCAGTGAGCTCAAAATTTACATCAAGTAGCCAGTCAGCCATCGCTAACGGGCTCAATAGAGCACTAAAAAGGACGAGGCCTTTACTCCATTCATTCATTTGTCTTTACCTCTCTAAGGGCTTATCAGCAAATGTATTTTTGACTCGTGAGCTACGGCATAGGTAAATTCCTATCCACACAGTCAGTAACAAGCTGACTGCACGAGTCCAACTGAACGCCCCTTGGGTTAAGAACAGTTGATACACTTGCAAAGCACAATCTGCCGTATAGGACACCAGCAAAAATGTTTTGCCATGGTGCCAAACGATATTTATTAATTTATTATTTTTGTGTCTTTGCCCGGTTAGCCACATCAAAATGACAGCAGGTAAACCGAGTACCATCGCGAGATATAAATTCTCACGTAATGGGTACAATATTTCTAATACTTGAGCCCCTTGTTGACGGCTTGCTCCTGCCATGGCAAAAATCACCCACGCCTTGGCACTGAAAAAAAAGCATAACCACAACATTTTGGATGGCTTTAATAATCCGTGTTTATCATAAGCCTCGATCATATAGTGCAAACCCCGTCCTCCTCACTCTCCCGCTTAGTTAGCAATGGAGGTAATTAAACGTGTTTTCAATAGCTAAGGCTTTCACGCTAAAAATATATGCGACCCATGATGATACGCATCATCAATATTGTGTAGCTACGATAAATCATCCCACTATAACTGCCAGCCATAGAGGTAAATTCTGTGGTTCAACGCACGATTTGAGTAACCATCTTGCTAAGATGATCACATTTTGCAAAGTGGCAAACTCATTTTTCTTGTTTTATTTCAGAAATTAGCACAAAACAGAAAAGTATAACCAAACCATAGCAAATACAATTAAATCACTATTATTCATAAGCTTAATGATACTCGTGACATATTTTCCCTACCTCAATCTTTCACTAAAAAACTGAAATATTCCTACAAAACATTCGATATAGAACAACCGTATGACATAGCAAGAATAACAATCAGAGATACCATTCAATGTGGTCAGCGGTATAATTGCCGCAACATACACTATTTTTATCAAGCTATGACCATTAAAAAACAACCAAGTACCCTTTCACCAGAAACACAAGCAGAGGCCATGAAAATAGCCAAAGCAACCCAGAAGCCAGCACAAACGAAAGAGCAAACAAAATTAGTTGCTCAAGGTATTCAGCACGGTATTGAGCTGTACAAAAAACAACAAAAAGCAAAATCTCGTGAGCGTGATAAACTTCGTAAAAAACAAGTAAAAGAAAAGACTCAACCTCAACTCGAAACCTCTCAACAAGAAGAAGTTAACGCAGTCGTCGAACCACCAAAGACACAATGGCTTCCGTGGGGGCTACTGGTTATCTCTTGGATAGGTTTTATCGCTTACACTCAGTGGCTATAGCATTACTTCAAGCGAGGCGTTCAGGATGATTAAAAAGACCTGCATTGGCTTTTCTACACTCTTTGTTGCCACCTTGATTTCGGGGTGCAGTGACAGTAGCAGACATAGCAACGAAGCCAGTTTTCACTATCAAATAAACCAATTATGTGGCGACAAACCCAACTGTGTATCTACATTAGATACACGTGAAGAACACTTCATTGAGAGTTTTGTGCTGTCAGACTCTGGGCTATCACATTGGGATCAAATCAAACAGATCGCACTCACATTACCAGGTGCAGCATTAGCAGCCGAGGCCGATGGCTACTTTCGTATCGAGAATAGTAGTAGTGTTTTTCGCTTCATTGATGACTTTGAAGTGAAACTGTCAGGAGAAAAGCTAGATATCCGATCTGAATCGAGGGTGGGATATTCAGACTTTGGTGTAAATCGAGAACGAGCGGAGCAGTTTCGCCAATTACTGCTCAACGCTGGCTACCTTGAAGGTCAAAAATAAAATCGACAGTAATTGATAATAGTTATCATTTATATATACTTTACTTGTCACCTCGTGAGGTATTGTATGAATAGGATCAGTTTTTTACTCTTTAGTTTTCTTGGCTGTTTATGTATCGCTCTACTTCAACTGAGCGATATCCTTAGTGCTGAGCGCACCATGGTAAGTTTTATCGTCGAATGGGCTTCTATTGATCTGATTTGGCTCACACTACTCATCTTTGCTATTTATCAATATTATGGCTTCGCCACAAACACCTCCAAGGCAATAAAAAAGCCACGCCCTAAATGTTAAGACGCGGCTTTTCTAATCAATAGACCAATACTTGGACTATACGTTTTTATCTTTACCCAGCGAGAGTAGCCATACAGACAGTACCGCTACAACAGCAAAACCGGATAAAATGATCACTGGCATGGCAGCATAGCCAAGCACATTCCAAATGATTGATTCAAGTGTACTCATTTCACACCTCTTTTAACTCGGGTTACTGCCAGCCTTCAATATTTTTCATGTCAGGCAGTTTATGGGCAATACCTTTATGGCAATCAACACAGGTTTTATCACCTGACGCTAGTGCCGTTGAGTGTTGTTTCACACTACGAGGACCTTGCTCTGAGAAATCCATGAATTCGAATTCATGACAGTTACGGCACTCCTGCGAATCATTTTCTTTCATCCGGTGCCACTCACGGTTAGCAAGGTAACCCCGCCGCTCTTCAAATTTCTCTTTCGTGTCAATCGTCCCCATCGCATGGGCAACTAACTCTTTTGATGCCTGTACCTTACGAACCATTTTATCGGTCCAGTTATGCGGTACGTGGCAATCTGAACAAATAGCACGAACACCAGAGCGATTAGCAAAGTGAACTGTTTCACGAATTTCTTCTACGATTGGTGCGTGGCAACCCGCACAGAACTCTTCTGTATTTGTTGCCTCCATCCCGGTGTTAAACGCACCCCAGAATAGTAGCCCGCCCATAAAGCCCATAAACAGCACTAAGCCAACAGCAACTTTACTTGGTGACGTTATCCTGCGCCAAAATGTTTTTAATAGCTTCATCTTATAGCCTCTCTTTGATTAATGGCTATAACTAGCGCAGTGCATCAACGCGCTGGAAGTCATTTTCAACCAATGGCTTAGCATCCGCTTGAGGTACGTGACACTGCAGGCAGAAGTAACGAGCAGGTGATACATCAGACAATACTTGGCCTTCACGCGGTGACTGATAGTGGGTCACACTGATCTTGGTTGCGCCCATTTCATTCGCGTTCTTCCAGCTGTGGCAAGCCAGACATTTATTTGCGTTCTGAGAGACTTCATAGTTACGGGTTGTGTGTGGTATCAATGGTGGCTGATACACGTAGTCACTATCAATCGTGCCTTGATCTCGCGGGTAGCGTTTCATTGGATCAGCAGCACGTGTCGCTTCAAGCTCACTGGCACCACGTAACGATTCTACCCCGCCAATACCACCAGGGTTATGCAATGCTTCTTCACTGTGTACCGTACCGGCCAGCATCATACCGATAGCCATGACTGCTAAGACTAGTCGTTTCATTTTTTTCTCCGCCTACAGGCTAAATTCGAGTCAAAGATGGTCTGTCTATCACTTTAAATATTGAGATAGACAGCCAGCCTTTTCATAAAATTGAATCGTTATACTTTGGTTATTTTAATTGGGCACTTCTTGAAATCGGTCTGCTTCGACAGCGGATCGGTTGCATCCATGATCAATTTGTTCACCAAAATACGTGCATCAAAGAAAGGTACGAAAACCAAGCCTACTGGTGGGCGGTTACGACCGCGAGTTTCAACACGACAACGTACTTCACCACGGCGAGATTCTAACAACACTTCATCACCGCGACGCAAACCACGCTCTTGTGCATCAGTTGGGTGCAAATAACACAGTGCATCTGGTACCGCTTTGTATAGCTCAGGAACACGGCGCGTCATTGTACCCGTATGCCAATGCTCAAGTACTCGACCAGTACATAGCCACAAGTCATATTCACTATCTGGCACTTCTGGAGCAGGCTCAAACGGTGCAAAAATAATGTCTGCTTTACCATCTGGCTTACCATAGAAACTGAAACCAGCACCTTTCGGTACATACGGGTCATTGCCTTCAGAGAAGCGCCACTGGGTTTCTTTACCATCAACAACCGGCCAACGAAGGCCACGAACCTCATGGTAAGTATCGTAAGGGGCTAAATCGTGTGCCTTACCGCGACCAAAGGCAGCATATTCTTCGAACAAGCCTTTTTGAACGTAGAAGCCCTGTGCTTGAGCATCATCATTAAGTGCTTGTGCTTCTGATAGCGGGAACTTATCAACCTGACCATTCTTGAACAGCACATCGTACATTGTCTTGCCACGGTACTGAGGTGCGTTAGCGAGTAGTTCATCGCCCCACACTTCTTCGACGGTGAAGCGCTTTGAGAATTCCATGATTTGCCAAAGATCAGACTTTGACTCGCCTTGTGTTTCTACCTGCTGGTACCATGCTTGAGTACGGCGTTCAGCATTTCCATACACACCTTCTTTCTCTACCCACATTGCAGTTGGTAGAATAAGATCTGCCGCTTGCGCCGTTGCTGTTGGGTATGGGTCAGAACATACAATGAAGTTCTCTGGGTTACGGTAACCCGGTAGACGCTCTTCATTAATATTAGGGCCAGCCTGCATGTTGTTGTTACACATGATCCAGTAAGCGTTTAGCTTACCGTCTTTCAACATACGGTCTTGCTGTACCGCGTGGTAACCAGGTTTTGGCGGAATTGTGCCATCAGGTAGCTGCCAGATTTTCTCAGCAAAGGCACGGTGTTTAGGGTTAGCAACAACCATATCAGCAGGCAAACGGTGAGCAAACGTACCCACTTCACGGGCAGTACCACATGCAGAAGGCTGACCGGTTAGCGAGAATGGGCTGTTACCTGGCTGAGAGATCTTACCGGTTAGCAGGTGAATGTTGTAAACAAGGCTGTTCATCCATACACCACGCGTGTGCTGGTTCATACCCATGGTCCACAGTGACATCACTTTGGTTTTCGGATCTGCATACTGTTTCGCCATATCAATCAGTTTCTCTTGAGAAACGCCTGACATTTCAGATGCTTTTTCTACCGTATACTCAGCCACCGAAGCTTTATACTCTTCGAATGTCATTGCATGCATTGCACCAGAGTTAGCATTTTTCGCTTGCTGCTGTAATGGATGCTCATCACGAAGACCATAACCAATGTCGGTTTCAGCACGCTTAAAGTTAGTGTGCTTATTCACGAAATCCCAGTTCACTGCATCATTCTGGATAATGTAGTTAGCAATGAAGTTAGCAATTGCTAGATCCGTTTGAGGTTCGAAGATCATACCATTGTCAGCCAGTTCGAATGAACGGTGATAATAGGTAGACATTACATTCACTTTAACATGTGGATTACTTAAGCGACGGTCAGTAATGCGTGTCCATAATACAGGGTGCATTTCTGCCATGTTTGAGCCCCAAAGCACAAACGAATCAGCATGTTCGAAATCATCGTAACAACCCATTGGTTCATCAATACCAAAAGTACGCATGAAACCAACAACAGCAGACGCCATACAGTGACGAGCATTTGGGTCAATGTTGTTTGAACGGAAACCCGCCTTCATCATTTTCGATGCGGCATAGCCTTCCATTACTGTCCACTGACCAGAACCGAACATACCAACGCCAGAAGGGCCTTGCTTCTTCAGTGCTTCTTTCCACTTATCAGCCATTACATCAAAGGCTTGATCCCAAGAGACAGGTTGGAAATCACCGTCTTTAGCATACTCACCAGATTTCATACGCAGCATTGGCGTTTGTAGACGATCCCTTCCGTACATGATCTTTGACAGGAAGTAGCCTTTAATACAGTTAAGGCCCTTGTTAACTGGTGATTCAGGGTCACCCTGAGTAGCTACGACACGACCATTCTGTGTACCCACTAACACTGAACAACCTGTACCACAAAAACGACAAGGCGCTTTGTCCCACTTAATTTTTGTTTCATCAGAGCTAACAATTAAGTTAGTCGCTGTTGCTGGCAGTGAGATGCCTGCGACAGCTGCTGCCGATGCAGCGGCGTTTGCTTTCACAAACGCACGTCTTGTCATTTTCATGAATCATCCTCAGATTGCGAGTCAAAGTGTTCAATTTGGTGATACACTAAAAACGTCGTTAATACGTGTTCTAAGTTATTTATTTTATCTATTGTGTCAGTTACATAGCCTTGATTTTCTGTTTCCAAAACTACGATAACCTTCCCTTCTTCACTGTCGCCGTATATTTCTGCATTTGGCATTGCCGAAATCTGGGTCTTTATCGATGCCAAATATTCCGGCTTTACATGAACAACTAAGCTTGAGATGTGTACTTCTTGTAATGCCATTGCTAATTCTCTTCGTTATTATTCATTACCATGGTGATTGCCGATGTCGGACAAACCGACACACATGCGCCACACCCCGTACAATCCACCCAATTCAACTCTGGCTTAGCCACCCCGCCAAACTGGAGCTTAAAACTGATGGCTTGTACATCACACATATCCCCACAGCTGCGGCACTCAATATTTTTATGGGCTAAGCACCCTTCATTGATTTGTGCCACCAGCGGCCAAGGTTGCTCCGTTTGTGGCTGGAATAGCGGCTCAGGGCAACTATCTGCACAACGGTAGCAAAACGTACATTCACCACGGTTAAAGTCGACAATAGGAAACCCACCATCGCCTTTGGTAATAATTTGTGTTTCACAGGCACTAATGCATTTATTGCAGCGTGTACAACTGTCAGTAAATACATCTTCATCCACGACCCAAGGCATTCTCTGTAAGTCAGGTCGGCGCCGAGTTAGCAAGCGGCGACGGGAGCAATCAAACATAGATTCTATCCTCGTGAAATATTATGAATAAAAATGGGTATTACGAGCTAATTGTGACCCGTTGAAATAACATAATACCTGTGACCAACGAATGAACATTCAAAACCATTCATAAGTTGTCTTTTTTTTACACGGCAAGTTTAAATCTAGTAATAAATGCTTAAATACCCACTTAGGGCTAAATACCGGGGTAAATTGTTTTGGATCAATAAATTTAAACCGCAACGCTCACACTATGAGCTCAAAAACACTTTTGAGCCGGAACAAAAAATCACTCACCAAAGTTAAAAAAACACAACTTATAATTAATATAGACCAGCCATGATTTAAAATGGCCTTTGCTTACGAGTAAACCAACGATTCATAAGGAAAATACGTGCAAAATAGGCCGCTTAAGCCCGTTACCACTACGATTGCCCGTGCGATGCTCGCAATTTTACTGCTCTCGGTCGCTACCACGAGCTTTGCGCTACTCACATTAGCCTCAAGCTTGAATGATGCAGAAGCTGTTAATGTCTCGGGTTCACTCCGGATGCAAAGCTATCGCTTAGCTTATGATATAGAAACAGAGTCACCGACCCTGATCGAGCATCTCGACCAGTTCGAACGTTCCCTGTTTTCTCCCTCCATGGCAGCACTTGAACACTGGACTGTGCCAACCGACATAAAAGTACATTATTACAACCTAATCGGCCGCTGGGAGAGCCTTCACCCACTGTTACACAATGGCAATGAGCGGGCTTTTTTAGGGGAGGTAAAACAGTTTGTTGATCGCATTGATCAGTTTGTTTACGAGCTGCAAGAATTTTCAATTATCAAACTACAAATACTCTCTGTTGTCGGCGGACTTGGCCTTAGCCTGATATTGATCGTGGCACTGTTTACCATTCACTTTACTCGACGAAAAATTGTTACCCCACTTAACCAATTAGTGCTCGCGAGCGAACAGATTCAAGAAGGTCAGTTTAACCTTAACCTCAATGTTAAAAGTGATAATGAACTCGGAATCCTCGCGGAAGCTTTCAGCACAATGGCTTCAGAATTGGGCAAACTTTATCGAAATTTAGAGCAAACCGTCGATGAAAAAACACGTCGATTACAACAAGCCAATGACTCATTACAAGTACTTTATGATTGCTCACAAGAACTAAAAGAAAGCCGCTTAACATCAAAAAATTTCTCAGCCATGCTCGACACGCTATTGGCGATTGAAGGCCTTACGGCAACCAAGTTAATTATCGAAGAAAGCAATGGGCTTAACACTGAGATTTCCTCCGGACACCCCTCAGATGCCACTTGGCATTTTCAAGACCTAGAGTTGGATGGCCAAATTCTTGGACAACTTTGGTGGCAATACACCCTACCTTGCCCAGATAAGATCCTACTGGAAAATATATCGCGAACACTGGCTCGAGGTATCTATTACAACAGAGCACAAAAACAAGCTGAGCAATTATTATTAATGGAGGAGCGTGCTACGATAGCCAGAGAGCTTCATGACTCACTCGCCCAATCTTTATCGTATTTGAAAATTCAGGTGACCTTGCTTAAGCGCCAGCTTGGAAAAGATGAAATGGAAAATGCGATGGCGATTATTGGTGATATTGATACGGGGCTGTCTAGCGCCTATACACAGTTACGAGAATTGTTAAGTACATTTCGTCTGACCATTAAAGAAGCCAATTTTGGTGAAGCGTTGGTTGAAATGCTCACTCCTCTTGAAGAGCAGAGTGATGCTTTGTTAGTGATTGATAACCAAATTTCGTCACTAAACCTAGATGCACAACATCAAGTGCACCTATTACAACTGATCAGAGAAGCAGTATTAAACGCGGTTAAACATGCTAAAGCTGATGAAATTATTGTCACTTGCCATCAAAACAATAATGACATCACCATCAGCATTAAAGATGATGGTGATGGGTTTGATCCTAGCACCGAAAAGCTGAATCATTATGGTCTTACGATCATGGCTGAACGATCTTCGCGACTAAACGGTAAGCTCGATATTAAAACAACCCAAGGCGCAGGAAGCGAAGTCATTCTAGATTTCCAGCTTGAGCCTCAAGGATAAAAAATATGACGTGTTGGAAAATTATGATTGTGGATGACCACCCGCTTATGCGCCGTGGAATAAGCCAGTTATTAAGCTTTGAGAGCGACTTTGAGATCATTGGAGAAGCCAGCAATGGGGCTGATGCCGTCCTGCTCGCCTGCGAAACCGAGCCTGATTTAATCCTATTAGATTTAAATATGAAAGGCATGTCTGGTCTTGATACGCTCAACGCAATGCGAGCAGAAGGTGTACAAGCCAGTATTGTCGTATTAACGGTATCAGACAGCCGCTCTGATGTTAAGGCACTCATTAATGCTGGTGCTGATGGTTACTTACTTAAAGATACCGAACCCGACCAACTGATAGAGCTACTTAAACAAGCCTTATGCGGCGGTAAAGCCTATAACGATATCGTGCGTGAGTACTTGGAAGAAAGCAATGAGCAAGACTCGCTTCTCGATAGTTTAACAGATCGAGAAACGCAAATATTACAAGAGGTTGCAAAGGGCTATCGCAATAAACAAATTGCTGACACGTTATTTATTTCAGAAGCGACAGTAAAAGTGCACATGAAAAGCTTGTTGAAAAAACTGCAGGTTAAATCACGCACAGCTGCAACCGTGTTATACCTTGAATCACAAGGCCAATAAACAGTGAAATTATCTCGATGCTTGGTAGCTCTTATTGGACTCACACTCTCTGGCTGTGCCGTAAAGCCGCTCATGCCAGAGGCTCAGTCTGTTGATATTCACTGGGGAAATCAGCCAGAGCTGTCTAGTTGTATTAAGCAATCTGACTTGATCGGCACCGAAGGACATTGGTATACATTCTGGTTTATCAGCAATAAAGATTTAATGCGGGGTGCGCTTAACGACCTACGCAACCAAGCCTATCTGTCCGGCGGTAATACGGTATTACTGTATAGCCCACAGTCGTTTGATACCTCAGTAACAATTCTAGGTAACAGCTACCACTGTGCGAAACCTTAAGATAATAGAGAATAAAAAAACCGCATCACTGCGGTTTTTCATTAGCAAGAGACCGAAGTGATGATATCCCTCTCTCTCGATTCAACCCATTGAAGGTCGAAAGGCCCCCAATCGCTTAACTGATAATAGCCATCATTGTGGCGCTTACCATCCTGAACAAAAGCCAATTCAATACCAAAGCCTGGCAGGGCTTTCAATACATCTTGAATGGTACGACGTGGCCAGCCAGTAATTTCAATCAGTTTAGGAACGTTGGGACGTTCTAGCTGCTCAACCAATAATGCGAGATAAAGACGACGGGCAAAAACCGGATTCAATTCCATTGAGACCTCCATAATTTGAGGTTTCATTATTCCGACTTCTACAAAATGGTTGTTGAGTTTGATCAAAATGAGGGAGGATTCCCCCATTTATCAAAAGAAAATTAGTGATCCAACTCTCACTAACGATTATCACTCACAATCTTAAAACAAAAAGTAACATGCAATCAATTACTTGCAAGATGAACATTTAAAGGTCATTTGCATTTTGAATCCATGTCATTAAGGGTTAAAAAGTGTAACCAACAGCAAGCATAAAGACCCAAGGGTCAATATCTGTACTCACTTTCATCTGAACGCCATCCTGTTTGAACTTTACATCGGTACTAATATCAGCATACCAAATCGATGCGCCTGCAAACCATTTATCGTCAATCATGTAATCCAGCCCGACATTTGCCGCCAGCCCCCATGAATCATCCAATGAAAGATCGCTTAAACCAACACTTTTCCCCGTGCCGTTAAACTCTTCATTGAAGAAAGTGGTGTAATTCACACCAGCTCCAACATAAGGGCGGAACTTGCTTCCACTGTCCATAAAGTAGTACTGCAACATAAAGGTCGGTGGTAGATGTTCGACCTCAGCAATATCACCTGTTGCATCAAGTGATACCTTGTGTCGGAACGGTGTGGCGGCTAACACTTCCAGGCTAATATTATCAGTCAGCATATAACCAAAGGTCAGGCCGAGTTGGGTATTTGACCCAACGCCAAACTCACCCAGATTACCGACACCATCAAGAATAACATCATCGCTGCTTTCGTTAGGAACAACGGCTGCCGCGCCAGCACGAATGAGGATGTCCCCTTTCTTGTGAGCAAGTGCTTGAGGGGCTGAAACGATAGCGGTCAAAATCGCTAAAGTACAAAGGGTCTTTTTCATTATTATTGACTCCATTCATGTATATAAATAAACCATTTTTATGGCTTTTCGACATTCACTTTTGAATGGAGCAGAATGTAACCAGTTTAATATTCAACAACATTGATTGAAATCAATTTACAAAAATTAACAATAACAAATAACTTTTGATACAGATCAATAACCTTAAATTACCATTTAACCATATGGAAAAACACGGCGAAAAATGTCACCTAAGCTCCCCGTAATGCCTAACCCAGCTCACAGAACAGACACATAAAATACGCGCCTGACTATATTACCTTGGCAAATGATGCACTTAATTGCTTCCTCAAAAAATCTGAATACAGCATCAGCTATAACAAGCTTTCACTTTCGATGACCTCACCTAAACTAATGGCATGTACTTCCCGTTCGTTGAGAAGCCTATATGACACCCGCATTCTGGTGCATCCTGATCATTATTTTTATCAACTATCTACTTGCTGGAATTGGTGGTTGGCTGACCATCAAACAAACTGGCCGGTTTGATATCAATCAGCCGAGGATCCAAGAGCGTGAACTCACAGGTGCAGCAGCGAGAGTAAAAGCCGCCCAAGCAAATGGCTGGGAAACCACAATCGTATTTGCAAGCTGTGTCTTTATCGCGCACTTAGCGGGGGTTCCCGAAGCAGAAGCAACGTTGCCAGCCTCGGCTTTCGTTATCTCCCGTCTGGTATATATGATCTGCTACGCGTGTAAACTCAGTCCATGGCGAACCATTGTTTTCTTGGTTGGTATTGCTAATTGTTTATGGCTTATAAAACTCGCTATGATTTACAGTGCTTAAGCCCTCCAGACCCGCCATCGAACTAACCTCCAACCGTTCTTACTAGAACCTCATTAATGGCGTGTTACAAATTATGACGAAATATGAAAACCCTCTTGATGATGATCATATTTGTATACCTCTAAATAGTTAATAGTGCTCATAAGTAATATAGAGGCATTATTAATGACAATAACCCATAAAATAAAATCGCACCTATTAAGTCGCCGGAAGTTCATGCAAAACTCAGCTGTCTTATCTGGAGCTGCCGCCGCGGCAAGTGCAATCTCACTCCCATTTAAAACTCACGCAGCCTCAGTCGACGTTCAAACTGAAGAAAGCATCAAATACAGCGCTTGCTTGGTCAATTGCGGCAGCCGTTGTCCATTTAAGGTACACGTTAAAAATGGTGTCGCCGTTAAGATCTCTCCTGAAGACGGGGTTAATGAAGCCATCTTCGGTCAGCATCAAATCCGTCCTTGTTTGCGTGGCCGCTCAGCCCGCTGGCGCACCTATAACCCTGACCGCTTAAAGTACCCAATGAAACGCGTGGGTAAACGTGGTGAAGGCAAATTCAAGCGTATTAGCTGGGATGAAGCAACAACCATCGTGGCAAAAGAGTTACGTCGCGTGATTGATACCCATGGCAATGAAGCAATTTATTACCAATACGGTTCGGGCCTAACGGGTGCCAACCTACAAGGCCGTAATACCTGTAAGCGTTTGCTCAATTTAGCTGGCGGCTTCTTGGATATGCATAATACATATTCAGAAGCGCAGCTGAACACTGTCCAACCTTATATTTTTGGTCAAGCTGGCAATATCTACGGCACGGAACAACAAACGTTATTTGCCGAGATCAAAAACTCGGATTTAGTCGTTATGTTTGGCCAAAATTTGGCTGAAACACGTATGTCGGGTGGCGGCCAAATTGCTGAAATTTATCATGCTTTAGAGCAAAGTAACGCCAAGGTCATTATCATCGACCCACGTCGTACCGATAGCGTGACAGCCTTTGACAGTGAGTGGCTACCAATCCGTCCGGGTACCGATGCAGCACTGGTTGCCGCTATGGGTTACACCCTGATCACCGAAGAACTGATCGACGATGAAATGCTTAATCAGTATGCCATCGGCTGGGATGAAAATACCCTTCCAGAGAGCGCCCCAGCTAATTCATCTTACAAGTCTTACATTCTTGGCTTAGGCGAAGATAACACGCCAAAAACAGCAGAATGGGCAAGTGAATTAACAGGGATCCCTGCGGTACGTATTCAGCAATTAGCACGTGAAATTGCCAATGCCAAAGCAGCATGGATATCTCAAGGTTGGGGGGTACAACGTACCCAAACAGGGGAACAAGCTTCCCGTTCAATCATGATGCTGCCAATTATGACGGGCCAATTCGGTCGTCCAGGAACAAATATCGGCACATGGGGCGGGAGTGTCCCGTACGGCCTTTCAGGTTTAGCGCTACCTAATCCAATAAAAGTCTCTATTCCTTGCTTCTTGTGGACTGACGCAATTGTTCGCGGTGAAGAAATGACCGCGAAGGATGATTATGTCCGTGGCCGTGAAAAACTGACAACCAATGTCAAAATGCTCTGGAATTACGCGAGTAATATTTCAGGGAATCAGCATTCCGACCTAAACCGTACGCATGAAATCCTCACGGATGAATCGCTGGTTGAGTTTAATCTGGTTTGGGATAACCACATGACCCCAACAGCAAAATATGCCGACTTGCTGCTGCCTGATGTCTCTACACTCGAGTCTGATGATCTGATCAATAACTCATACCAGTCAGGCTCATATCATTACCTTGTGCGCCTACAAAAAGCCGTTGAGCCAATGTGGGAAAACCGCCCGACCTATGATGTATTAGCTGAAATTGCTGGAAAAATGGGCTTAAAAGAGCAATTTACGGAAGGCCGCACCTATCAAGAATGGGTTGAGCATGCCTACAATGAGGTTCGCAAGAATAATCCAGCCCTCCCTACTTTTGCTGATACTGATGGCATGGGGATCATCGATCGCCGTGTTGCCGACAGCAGCCAACATATCGCGCTGAAAGATTTCCGAGATAACCCTGAGGCAAACCCTCTAAAAACACCATCAGGTAAAATTGAGATGTATTCAGAAGCACTCGCACAGCTTGCTGAAGTACGTACGGTACTTGAAGGTGACAAGATCTCACCCATTGCAGAATACCACCCTGCAATTGAAGGCATTGAAGATGTTGAAACACTCAAGAGCTACCCACTTCAATTAACCGGATTCCATACCAAGGGCCACTGCCACTCGACCTACTCTTCTGTCGCACAACTAAAAGAAGTTGCGCCTGATGTTGTATGGATCAACGACATTGATGCCCAGCAACGTAACGTTAAAAATGGTGATGTAGTCGAAGTGTTTAACCATCGTGGTCGATTACGTATGCCTGCGAAAGTAACAGCTCGAATGATGCCGGGCACGGTTGCTATCCCTGAAGGCGCTTGGGCACAGAAGAACAAAGATGGTGTTGATGTCGGTGGTTGTATCAATACATTGACGACACAACGCGCGACAGCCTTGGCGAAAGGTAACCCACAGCACACCAACCTAGTTGAAATCAAACGAGTCTAAGGAGAATAACAAATGAAGCAATACGGTTTTTTCGTAGACTCAGCGAAGTGTACTGGCTGTAAAACATGTTCGGTAAGTTGTAAGGATGAAAAGGATCAAGATATTGGTCCTAAATTCCGCCGTGTTTATGAATATGGTGGCGGTATCTGGAAGAAAGACGGCAACACTTGGACCCAAGATGTCTTCAACTATTACCTGTCAATCTCATGTAATCACTGTGATGAGCCAACCTGTGTTGAAGGCTGTCCAACGGGGGCGATGCATAAACGTAAAGAAGATGGCCTTGTGGTCGTCAACCAAGATGCGTGTGTGGGTTGTCGTTACTGTGAAATGCGTTGCCCGTATGGCGCGCCGCAGTTCGATGCCGAGAAGAAGGTGATGTCCAAGTGTGATGGTTGCTTTGAGCGTGTCGCAGAAGGCAAGAAGCCAGTATGTGTAGACTCATGTCCACAGCGCGCACTGGACTTCGATGAAATTCAGGTGCTGCGTGAACGTCATGGCCAGCAGAATGCATTTGCCCCACTACCCGATCCCGGCCTCACTCAACCGAACTTGATCGTTAAACCACACTCTGATTCTCGCCCTAGTGGCGATGAAACAGGTGCAGTGCAAAACCCGGCGGAGGTATAAACAATGCATGAATTACCATTAGTTTTCTTTACGGTATTTGGTCAAGCAGCTGCCGGCATTTTTGTTTTATCTTTACTGGCGCACACAACAAAGCAAATTGACGCAGAGCAGCTCAAAAAAGCCAATCTTGTCGCTGCCATTTTACTGGTTATCGGCTCTGCAATTGGCGGTTTACACATGGGCCAACCACTGCGTGCTTTTAACTTACTCTTCGGCTTAGGCCGTTCACCAATGAGTAACGAAATCGTACTGAGTGGCTTGTTCATGGCCTGTGCCGCAGCGACTGTTGCACTCAGCTATTTACCAGGAAAAGAGACCCTGCAGAAATTCAGCAACCAACTGACCGTTGTTAGCGGATTACTTTTTGCGGGTTCAATTCCACAAGTTTATCAACTCGCCACCGTTGCGAGCTGGGATACTGCCCATACCACACTACAAATGTGGCTATCGGTATTGGTGATCGGCGGCGCATTCTCGTTAATGCTCGGCGCACAAAAGATTGGCGTGGCAACATTAACGGTTGGTGCTTTAATCTCGTTGTTTGCAAAGCCAGACTACATTGGTTTTGTGACACAAGTTGTGCCTGATTTGGCCGTACAACAGTATGGCCTTTGGGGCATGCAAGCCGCCGCGTTATTAATTGCGGTCGCGATTGGCGGCTATGCCTTAACGCAAAAAACGGTTGCAAAGCCACTATTGATAACAGGTGCAGGGGTAATATTAGCAGGCGAATTAATCGGTCGTATCGCCTTCTACAATTTGTGGGCTATCTCAATGTAATATCATTGCCCGGCGTCAAGCCGGGCAATCAAGCAAACTCACGACACAACAAATACGTTCAGGAGAATATTGGATGATCACCGTTGTACCGAGAATCTTAGGTTTTCTCTTTTACTACTCACCCTCGCACCCAGCAATGGCAAACATTCTTCCCGCAATTTCTGATCTGGCTGACTTTTTTGAAGAAGCACAGCAAGACAGCATTCGGCAACACATTGCGCCTATAAACATCGATAACAAATCATTGCTTGCGCATGATTACAGTACGCTCTTTGAAGGTATCGGTGAAATGCCAGCACCACCTTGGGGCTCGGTATATCTTGATCCTGAAAATATCGTGATGGGTGCAACCACGTTACGTTACCGTCAGTTTCTTAACCAACATGCTATCGCGCTCAATACCGAAATGAATGAGCCTGATGATCAGTTTGGTTTAATGCTTCTGGCTTTCGTGGAAATGTTGGAATCAGAAAAGTACGACGCGGCAGCAGAATTACTGCAAGTACATCTACTGCCATGGGGAGACCGGTATCTACAGGTCGTACAAGAGACAGAAAAACTCTCGTCTTTTTACCCGCAACTCGCGAAAGTGGCCCAGGTTTATTTAGCGGATATTGCCAAGTTATTTGAGGTTACACCGGCTAAAAGCCAGCTATACCGATAACGGCAGCGCTAATCACGGCAAATAATCGCTCGGTTCTCTATATTCCGAGCGATCATTTCAAGTCGATATCACGACGTTTGTATACGTCGCTTTAATTGGCAGATCGTTTTATTGTTTCGATCCGCCTCAACACAAACACTCACCAAATCATCAATAAAATGCACTAAGGCACGATGTTCAATCTGTTTGATTTTTTGCTGCTGATCGGCTGTTAACATGTGGTACATCGATGCGGCACCGAAGTCACCAAAGATGATATTGGCAGCGTCATCAAACAAGGTGTTATGTGCATATAAATCACCATGGCACACTTGGTTGTCATGCAAATGGGCAAACACCTCTTCCATTTGAGCCACCATTTTCTCGATTTGCTCGGCCTTCAAAGCAAAACCGGCAGGAAAGGTATCTCGAGTACAGGTATCGAAATTTGGCGGTAAACCCAAGTTTTTGTAGTGCAGAGGGATCAAATTCATGATCAAGGCGCGATAGCCAGCTTCATCAACCTGTGCCAGCGATTGAACCAAGCCTGGATGATTCCCCACTTTCAAACACGCCTGTAATTCATCTTCTGGGTAGCCATCGCTCGTCACTTCGCCTTTGAATACTTTCACGGCGATATCATCAGGGAAATCAGTTTGTGTCTGATGCCAATTCGCCTTTGAAATAACGCCGGATGCACCTTGCCCAAGTACATCACCAAGTTTGAAACTCGAAGCCGAAACTGTCGGGACCGATTTAATATTCACATTTGCCTGGCAGAATGGATTACCCGCAAAAGCAAACCAAGCCAGTTTCGGTAATCCCAGCAATTGATCTGGGCAGTCAGTCAGCCTGTTCGCGGATATCCGCAGCAACTCAAGGTTATCTAGTTTACTCATAGTCTGCGGCAGCGACGTTAAACAGTTCCCCGCCAATGCCAGCTTTTGTAGACGTGTTCTGTCACCCAACGAATCCGGTAACACTTCGATTCTATTGTCAGTCAGTATTAACCAACGTAGCTTTAGAGGCAGTGAACCTTCCGGTACTTGGTTGATATGGTTTGATTTGAAACCAATCATTTCCAGCTCTGGGCACTGACCAAGGACTACAGGTAGCGTGTCAAATAGGTTATTTGATGCAAAAAGGATCTTTAATTTTTTGAGTTGACTCAGTTCTTCAGGAAGAGCACTTAATTGATTATCCGATAAATCCAAGATCTCCAAGCTGTCAGCCAGCGATAAAATTTCCAAAGGAAACGTTGTCAGGTTTTCTGATAATTTTAAACGTTTGATACCTGTCAGTTCGCCAGATTTAAGCTGAGAAAGTGTCTGCACAATTATGAATCCATTGTTAAAGGGGGATCGAAAGCGGCGGCTAGTGTACTCGAAAGCGAAGCCTGATTAAAAGGTACGCCGTGTCTGGATCACACTCTTGCGTCTCTCAGTGGGATAAGTCAGTATTAGGCACATAACTAGATAACAACAAAGACTGTATCTTTGATAGCGATAACGTCACTTTTATGCTTTTCAAACACATGTCTTATCAGCACCTTAAGGACAATTACAAGATGACGACTAATACCGTTGCCTATGGAATTAAAAACTGCGATACCGTAAAGAAAATGAAGAAGTGGATGGAGGCTGAAAATATTCAATTTAGTTTCCATGACTACCGCGTAAACGGTTTAGATCGTGACATGCTCGTCCAGTTCGAAGCACAGCTTGGCTGGGAAGCCATGGTAAACAAACGCGGCACCACGTACCGCCAATTAAGCGATGAGCAAAAAGCGGGTCTTAACCAAGAAACCGCTATTGAGCTAATGCTGGAGTTTCCAGCCATGATCAAACGCCCGCTGCTGGTACATAACGACAGCTACCACCTTGGCTTTAAGCCTGCCCAATACCAACAAATTTTCCAAACTAGCTAATGAAGGATACAAGGATGTCAGATAGCCCAGTCATCGCGCTTGCGAAAGATTTTATCAGCCGCCAATCAGTCACCCCAGAAGATGCCGGCTGCCAAGACGTGATGATTGCACGCCTAGAGCAGCTTGGCTTTACCATTGAAACCATGGTGTTCGAAGATACAACCAACCTGTGGGCACGTCGCGGTACAGAAGCCCCGTTGTTTGTCTTTGCAGGTCATACCGATGTGGTACCAGCAGGGTCGCTTCAGCAGTGGCATACGTCGCCTTTTGAACCGACCATTATCGATGGTTATCTTCATGGCCGTGGTGCCGCCGATATGAAAGGGTCACTCGCCTGCATCATTGTTGCGATTGAACGCTTCCTCGCAGAGCACCCAGATCATAACGGCTCGATTGCCTTATTGATCACCTCTGATGAAGAAGGCCCATTCATTAATGGTACGACCCGTGTGATTGACACCCTTGAAGCACGTAACGAAAAAATCGACATGTGTATTGTCGGTGAACCATCAAGTACCCATGCCGTTGGTGATGTGGTGAAAAATGGACGTCGTGGTTCAATTACTGGTGATGTCATTATCAAAGGGATTCAAGGCCACGTTGCTTACCCTCACCTTGCGGAAAACCCTATACACCGTGCTATGCCAGCATTGGCAGAGCTAGCTGCAACAACGTGGGATAACGGCAATGCCTACTTCCCACCCACCAGCTTCCAGATCGCGAATTTATCTGCTGGAACAGGCGCTTCAAATGTGATCCCAGGGGAGTTCCATGTTCAGTTCAACTTCCGTTTTAGCACTGAATTAACCGCTGACGATATTAAGCGAAAAGTGCATTCAGTTCTTGATGCTCACGGGCTAGACTATGATCTAACGTGGACATTCAGTGGGCACCCATTCCTTACTGATGAAGGTACATTGCTGGCTGCAGTGGTAGAGGCAATTGAAGAAGTTAACCATAAGAAGCCTGAGTTGCTCACAACGGGAGGGACGTCTGATGGACGCTTCATCGCTCGTACTGGTGCTCAAGTTATCGAACTGGGCCCTGTCAATGCCACTATCCATAAAGTCAACGAGTGTGTGAAAGTTGCTGACTTAGAGAAGCTCACCGACATGTATCAGAAAGTGTTGGAAAAAGCCCTTTGATTGAACATTCAATCAACCATGGATACTAACCACCTTCATGATTAAACACCCAACGAATGTCCGGCAGCATACTGCCGGACAACTTACCGGACAACTTGACACTCACTTGGTGCCATTTGGTCAACATTTCGTGCACCAGCAAGCAGCTCCAGCCTTGCAGGCGTTAAAAAATGCCGCGCTCAAAGCTGGATTTGATCTTCAACTAGCCAGCGCTTTTCGCCCTTTTGAACGGCAACTCTTGATTTGGAATGCGAAGTTTTCCGGCCAACGGCCGCTACTCGATAGTAACAGTCAACCATTAGATCCAAGCGCGTTAAGTGAACTCGATAAAATTCACGCCATTATGCGTTGGTCAGCCTTACCCGGAGGCAGCCGCCACCATTGGGGCACCGACGTTGATGTCTACGCGGCCAATTGCCTGCCTAATGGTACCCAGTTACAACTTGAACCTTGGGAGTATCAAGGCCAAGGGCATCAGGCTGAATTCAGTCTTTGGTTAACAGAAACCATGCCTGAATACGGCTTCTACCTCCCCTATCGTGAAGACCGAAATGGGGTTGCCGTTGAGCCGTGGCACATAAGCTACAGCCCAATAAGCAATATACTGCTTCATCAATTCACTTCTGACATGCTCAAGCGCACACTTAGCAAGGCCGACATAGAAGGAAAGTCGCAGATATTGATAAACCTTGATAGTCTTTATAGTAAGTACATAGAGAATATCTGTGAGGTGTAAATGGAATGGCTACTAAACCCGTGGGTAATCAGCATAGTCATCGTTAGTGTGGTGGTCAGTAATATTGCGGCTTTGAAGTACACCGCTAACATGAAATTTGGCGTTAAGGATAAGGCTGAATACATGCAAAACAAGCAATCGCGTGAACAAGAGCTTGATGAGCTAATACATAAACAAGCCATCAACGACCGCAAGAAGAAAGAAAATGAAGACAAGGCATAAAAAAACGGGAACTCGAGGTTCCCGTTTTCTTAATGGTTAGTTCTAAGCCAGAGTTTACGCGAGCAAAGAAATAGCTATCACGAACGTGAGAGATAGTCTGCGATACCCACCCACTTATAACTCGTCAGCTCTTCCAAACCCATTGGCCCGCGTGCATGTAGCTTTTGGGTTGATACCGCGACTTCAGCCCCTAAGCCAAACTGCGCACCATCAGTAAAACGCGTTGACGCGTTAACATATACAGCAGCTGAGCCTGCTGCGTTAACAAAACGCTCGGCAGCTTGCAGGTTATCGGTCATGATCGCATCTGAGTGGCTAGCATTATGCTTACGCATATGAGCAACGGCGTCTTCGACTCCACTAACGACTTTGATGCCTAGGGTGTAGTTTAGCCATTCGGTATCAAAATCACCATCGACTGCTTTACGCAGGCTTGCTGCTTTACCTTCAAGCAAGGCGTACGCCGCATCATCGGCAACTAAGTCAACCTTACTGCTATTCATTCGTTCTGCAAGGCGAGCAAGGAATGCTTCAGCAACTGACTCATCCACGAGTAAAGTATCAAGTGCATTACAAGCCGAAGGTCGCTGCACTTTGGCATTTTCTACCACATCCAGCGAACGTGAGAGATCTGCTGAAGCATCGACATACACATGGCTGATACCAAAACCACCGATGATCACTGGAATAGTACTGTTCTCTTTACACATTTTATGTAAACCAGCACCACCGCGCGGGATGATCATGTCAACATACTGATCCATTTTCAGTAACTGAGAAACCAAGTCGCGATCCGGCTTTTCGATATATTGTACTGATGCTGCTGGTAACCCTGCTTTCTCCAGTGCCACTTGGATCACTTTTACCAATTCCATGTTTGAATGGAAGGTCTCACGCCCACCACGCAGAATACTTGCGTTGCCCGTTTTCAAGCACAGTGCTGCGATATCAATGGTGACGTTTGGTCGAGCTTCGTAAATCACCCCAACAACACCTAACGGTACACGGCGTCGGCTTAAGCGCATCCCGTTTTCTAATACTTTACTATCTAGCTCTGCACCAACTGGATCATTCAAGCTGATCACGTTACGTACATCGTTGGCAATACCACTTAAACGCTCGGCATTAAGCAATAAGCGATCAATCAGCGCATCAGTCATGCCTGATTCGCGAGCGGCTGCAATATCTTTTTCGTTGGCTGCAAGAATCGTGTCTTGGTTCGCTTCTAGCTCATCGGCGATAATCGCCAATGCTTGATTTTTCTGTTTTGTTGCTGCGGTTGCCAATTCAAACGCGGCCTGTTGCGCCTGCTGGCCCATCAGTTCAAGATTCATTTTCTATTCCTTTAATTCGGTTGATTATCACGTTTAAATCACAACAAGATCGTCTCGGTGCACAGCGACTGGACCATACTCATAACCCAACACCTGATGGATATCTTGACTATGTTTACCGGCAATTTTAGCCAGATCATAACTAGAATAACGGCTGATCCCACGTGCTAGCAGCTCGCCTTTCGCATTAAAGATACGAGCCACTTCACCGCGCTCAAAATCACCGTTGACACGGGCAATCCCTTTTGACAGCAAACTACTGCCCCGCTGCTGAACAGCCATTGCGGCACCATCATCAATCACAATATCACCCGCTGGTGGGGGCCCGGCTAAAATCCAACGTTTACGGCTTTCTAACGGCGACTCTAACGGCAAGAAACGTGTACCAACAGACTCACCTTTAACCAAATCAGCAATCACATCGGTACGGCTACCCGCCGCAATAATGACTTCAATACCAGCACGGCGAGCAACATCTGCAGCTTGTAACTTGGTTGCCATCCCCCCCGTGCCTAAACCACCCGCACTACCGCCAGCTAATTTACGTAATGTTTCATCAATAGTATGAACTTCACGAATAAGTTCAGCATCTGGGTTATTACGTGGGTCAGCAGTAAATAAACCGGGCTGATCGGTGAGTAAAAGCAGTTTATCGGCGCTCGCTAAAATACCGACTAACGCAGACAAGTTGTCGTTGTCGCCCACTTTAATTTCTGTGGTTGCCACAGCATCGTTTTCATTTACAACGGGAATAATGCCATTATCAAGCAGCGCGACAATCATATCGCGCGCATTAAGGTAGCGCTCACGATCATCCAAATCTGCGCGAGTTAGCAGCATTTGTCCAACATGCAGGTTATAGATACCGAATAGGCTTTCCCATTCTTGGATCAACCGGCTTTGACCCACAGCAGCCAACAGCTGTTTACTTGCCATGTTTTTGGGCAGTTCGGGGTAACCTAAATGTTCACGTCCGGCGGCAATTGCGCCTGACGTTACAATAATCACTTTATGCCCCTGACGGCGAAGTAAGGCGCACTGCCTTACAAGCTCAACCATGTGTGCACGATCAAGTTGAAGCGTGCCACCCGTTAAAACGCTGGTGCCGAGCTTCACAACAATCGTTTGTTGTTCAGGGGAGGATTGCTTGACCGCTTGACTGCGTTGCTCTGATTGAGCGTTATCTGCTGCCAAGCCTGTCGTTTGTACATTTAGGGAGTTGGTATCTGCCATTGGGATCAAACAATAAATAAGAAGTAGAGCATTGTTGTATCAATACACTTATAAAATCACAAGAAAAATGCGCCTTTAAGGCGCATTTTTCATCATAAGTTTATTCTAAACCCACTTAAGCCGCACTTCCCAGTGTTGCTTCCTTAAGTGCTTTAGATGCACTTAACGTCAATTCAAACTCTTTTTCCAATAGACCCGTCAATTTAGGGTAAAAGTCATCAAGTGTTTGCTGTACAGCTTGAACATGCTTCGCAGGTAGCGCTTCTTTTTTCCACTCCCCTTTCGCATCAAAGCGGCCAAAGTAGTATTGGTATTCAAATCCAGTATCTGTTGCGTCAAGTTCTAGCCACCAGCCCCAGAATTCACGTTCTTCTGGTGCTTTTTTAGCACTAATACAACTAGAGAGGCAGTCAAAAAAGAAATGGCCTTCAGACGAATGCTGCTGACGCAAATATGGACCAATGGCCGTCAGTTTTGTCATGAGGCGGCCATGAGGAGGAAAGGTTGTTGCCGTTGTCATAGTATATCTCCATCCCTAGCAATAACTGTGAAGCAAGCATGCAGGCAAAATGCTGGCACCTACTTTACGCGTAAATACCATTTAAGCTATAAATCGCTGCTATGGCAACAATTTATTTACATTTGCCATCTCAATTCTCGTTATTAAGCAGGTTGGAAACGCTATGCCAGCTTTTCTTTCAACCAATCCACTACTGCTTCCATCGAACGGTGATAACCATCATGAAGTGGTTTTTCAGGCAAGATCAACGCTTTACCACCTCGACTCGACATTGCAATTAATTGGTTATCCATCTCAGTACTAACCGGATCGCCCTTGAGGCAGATACCCAACATTGGGACATCGACCTTACGTCTGCCCAGTAACCCTTGTAATTTCAACGACCATGCAGGCAAATGAGACATTAAACTGGCTTTAGATACCCCGTGTTTACCCATTCGAGAGGCAAACATATCAAGGTACATGCGGGGTAATGTATCAAGCCGCTTAGGCTCGGTGAGTAAGCTATTGACGACACCACCGACACTGATGCAGGTTTTCAACCGTGACGGCTCAAGAAAACCCAAACGAATCGCGGCATTGCCGCCAAAACGAAAACCCAGCATCGCCACGCGATTATGGTCAACCCACGGCACGTCTTTCACCTGTTGCAGTAAGGCTTGATGCAAGCGACTGGTATCTTCATTTAAAGACCATGAAGCACTGTGCCCAACCGATGGCATATCCAACGTGATCATGGCAAACCCTGCAGGACCAAGGTAATCATGATACAAACGCCACAAATCAGATTGCAGCGTATCTAAGCCACCACTCACAATTACGGTGGGTAGTAATTTGTCAGTACACGGTAAATGGATAAAGGCTTGGAAGGTTTTATTTTCGTATTTCACATCAATGGTACGCATTTGATGTGGCATGCTCTCCATTGCTTCACGGTAAACCTGATTGGCTTGAAGCTCGGCTTGAGCAGCTAGGGCATCACCTTTAATATGCGGATAAGCAGCAATGCTGTAGTACATACTGGCTTTTAATAGATTCTCTGCCGCTTTGGTTTTATCAGCAGACTCCCCTGACTCGAGCAAAGCCCGTCCCGCCTTTTGATAGGCCGCACCAGAATGACACCACTCATATGTCCAGTTGCCAGGTTTATACCCAATAACGGTATCAAGCAAATCATCGCGTGTTCGAGCCGCATCGGAATTTGCCATTCGAGAGAAAATGGCTTCCATTTCAATTGGGTCAATACCCTGCCATGCCCATTGAGGTCGACGCAAAACTCGGTACCAACCCGTTTCACTATCCCCATCAAGTGCATTATGGACTGGTTTGTCGACGACATTCGCTAACTTAACCAAGCTTGAGGTTTCTTTTGAAGTTTGCCTTGGGGCAAATAACTTTTCAGATAAATTCTGTTTAGAGGTGTCAGACACGGTAAGCTCCACTGATTAATAACATGGACAGATTTATAAACGAGTGAAGCACATTACATAGCGATGTTGCGACACTAAAAAGGCATCTGTACATTGATCGCCAAAATACATAAACGATAGTATCTTGGGTTGAATATCAAAAGTATACCACTCAATAGGGTGCTCTTGAGATATCTCAATCAAAGAGTCAAATCGCAGACAAAAAAAAGGAGCCTAATGCTCCTTTTTTTTCAGTGACCGTAGTTGCTAGAATTACTTCTTCGCAATTGGATCAACGTATGTAATCGCCATATCCCAAGGCTGCTCAATCCAAGTATCTTGAGCAATATCGACAACGTAGTCGTCAACAAGATGCTTACCAGCAGGTTTAGCACATACTGTCACGAATTTTGCCTTCGGGTACATCTGGCGAATCAACTCAGCAGTACCGCCAGTATCGACTAGATCATCGATTACAATGAAACCTTCACCGTCACCGTCTACTTTCTTTAAAACTTGCATTTCGCGCTGATGATCGTGGTCGTAGCTTGAGATACAAACCGTATCAACATAACGAATACCAAGTTCACGAGCCAAGATTGCAGATGGAACTAAACCACCACGGCTAACGGCAATAATACCTTTCCATTGATCGGCAGGAAGAAGTTTTTCTGCTAGCTGGCGGGTATACATTTGCATGTTGTCCCAAGTGATGATGAACTTATTACTCATATCCGATGAACCTCTGAGTCAGCGATATAGCCGCTGGATGTATTTATAAACTGTTATAGGAAAATAATTTTAGCAATAAATAGGGCTGAAATAACCCAAACGCTAATATTAACATCTCTTCCCTTGCCGCTCATTACTTTGACAGCAGCATAGGTAATAAAGCCAAGGCCGATGCCTTCAGCAATAGAATATGTTAACGGCATCAGTAGGCAAACTACAACTACTGGTGCTGCTTCTGTTAGGTCGCGCCAATCTATGCTGACCAATCCTGACATCATCAAGATAGCAACATAAAACAAAGCACCAGCGGTTGCATATGCTGGAACCATACCTGCAAGAGGTGCAAAGAATAAAGCAAGCAGGAACAATACGCCAACAGTAACTGCAGTTAATCCTGTTCGACCACCGACAGCGACACCTGAAACACTTTCAACAAATGATGTCGTGTTCGATGTACCCAATACTGCACCCACTGATGTTGCAGTACTGTCAGCAAGCAGTGCGCGGTTAAGACGTGGAAGCTTACCGTCTTTGTCCATTAGGTTGGCTTTATTCGCAACACCGACCAAAGTACCTGCGGTGTCGAACAAATCGACAAACAAGAAAGCAAAAACAACTGAGATTAAACCAACTTCAAGCGCACCTGAAAAGTCCATTTGCATAAATGTCGGCGCAATACTTGGTGGCATAGACATGATACCGCCGTATTGGATATCACCAAATATAATGCCAAGCACGGTTACCGCTAAAATTGCAATCAATACTGCCGCTTTATAACCACGGTGAACCAGCGCAATAGTTAGGAAAAAGCCCAACGCAGCCATTGCCGCAGGGAAGCTTGTGAAATCCCCCACTTGAACCAGTGTCGCAGGGTTTGCGACAACAATGCCAGAACTCTGTAAGCCAATGAAGGCAAGGAATAAGCCGATACCCGCAGAAATGCCGGTGCGAAGTGACAGTGGTATCGCATTGATGATCCACTCTCGCACTCGAAGAATGCTTAATAGAATAAAGCATAAGCCCGAAAGGAATACCGCAGCCAGTGCTACCTGCCACGTATGCCCCATACCAAGTACAACGCCATAGGTAAAGAATGCATTCAAGCCCATACCTGGCGCTTGTGCAACTGGGTAGTTAGCCACAAAACCCATGATGAAGCAGCCAACAACCGCCGCTAAACAGGTTGCAACAAAGACTGCACCTGCATCCATCCCTGTTGCCGACAACATTGTCGGGTTAACGAAGATGATATACGCCATGGTTAGAAAGGTCGTTAAACCAGCCAACAGCTCTGTACGAACATCCGTACCGTGCTCTTTCAGTTTGAATAATTTCTCAAGCATTGCTCTCGATTCCTTGGAGATCTTAACCAACATTTAAATCAAACCCTGTTTCAGTGAATACTCTGCATTCACACTCAACAAAATTCGGAAAAAGTAAAATAGAAAACGTTTGCGCCCTATTTTTGGTGGCGATTATAGGCATGTTACCCACCGATTTCCAGCAAATAACGCAATTATCACTAGCACATGATTACAACCGGATAAAAAACCAACCAACACATCAAGACAATAAAAATAAAGTGATAAAAATCAATAAATTAACATACTGTTATCATGTTCGATTTTTAACCAGTTAATATTTTTAACTCCTACGCAATCGATTAATATGCACATAGTTAATAGTAAATTTAGCGACTCGAACAGAATGTAATGGAATACATCGAAAACGGTAAGATTTAGAGACCAACAGGATTTGAATTTAAGATCAAGCAGATAAAAAAACGCCACTTCAAATAGAAGTGGCGTTAAGAATGTCGTTATAACCAAAGTCGGTTATAAAAATTCTCAAATAAGGGGTGAACAATACTGTTGCTATACCCTGCTCGACTCAATAAAGCGTCGAGCAAAATACAAAATTAGTAGCCGAACGAGCTTGGATAATGGAAATTGCTAGTATATACAGCACGTGTGTTCCAAAAGCTTGTTACAGATTTAAATACTTTCATTTTTATCACCTAAATTATTGAGTTGTCATAACACATAAACGTTGTGCTCAGCCATCATGGCTTGACTTAATCTCGGTTCCTTGGAGGCGATATCTCGGGCTCATCCTAGAGCAGTTTGCTGTGTCGTTCATTCTTCGATCAGAAGTTGGAGAAACTATAACCGAACAGTAGTAAACTTTCAATAATTATTTTAACCTCGTCACACTTTTGACCATCTGTAGCGACAAACCCACAAAAACTGTAATTTAATTACACGCCACATCAAGCCACCTCTTTATAAGACAAGACTAAAGTGTAACCTTATGCCTCTTGATTCATCATCCATATGCAACATATCCTATTACATAGGAACAAAATGGATAATGATAATAAAGGATGAAGTACTAGCATGGAGCGATTTCATACACTCAGAGCCATTTCTATCAGTAAGCGGCTATATCTACTTGGTATCACAATTACCCTTTTAACATTGCTACCACTGCTATTGTTTGCCAGCAATTACCAACAAAACCTAATGGAGCAAAAAAGGGTTAAAACCCGCCATCTCGTCGAGACAGTTCATTCATTGGTTGAGTACTATCACCAACAAGAGCAACAAGGTGTACTCTCACGTGAAGCGGCTCAACACCAAGCAAAAACAGCGCTCTCACAGTTACGCTATGAGCAAGAAGACTACTTCTGGATTCATGATCTAACACCGAACATGATCATGCACCCTTTCAAGCCCTCGCTTAACGGCACGAGCTTAGCCAACTTTACCGACCCGCACGGCACCCCCCTTTTTGTTGAGATGACCAATCTCGTTCGGCAACAAGGTAGTGGGTTTATTGATTATTACTGGGAAAAACCAGGACACACTCAGCCAATTGAAAAGATATCTTATGTAAAAGGGTTTACCTCTTGGGGGTGGATCATTGGTTCTGGTATTTACATTGATGATGTAAAAGCCCTCTTTTGGGGCGAAATAAAACAATTAGGATGGATACTGCTTGGAACATTGAGCATTACGTTTGTGCTAGCATGGTCTATTGGCCGTTCAATTACCGTTCCTTGCCGCGAAACGCTAAAAGCTATGCAAGACATCGCTGAAGGGGATGGCGATCTCACCAAGCGTCTGCCAAGTAATGGCAATGACGAGTTAACCCAACTGGCGCATGCTTATAATCGTTTTGCCAACCACCTTGGAAAGATGCTCAATGATATCGCCCCTGTCAGTGAACAAATCAGTGCAGCCGCCACTCAGCTGAACTCTGTCGCCAGCGAAACAGCCCACAGTGCCAAGGCATCTCATCATGGTATTGATAGTGTCGCTGCTGCCATGCACCAACTACATACCAATAACCAAGACATTGCAAAATCAGCTCAACAAGCTGCTGACTCAGCCATAACCGCTCACCGTCACAGTGACAGTAGTATCGCGATTGTCACCAACTCTTCCAATGAAATGCATGCCCTACTATCATTACTCGACGAAACCAATGACAGTGCTCACCACTTGGAAAAAGACTCGCTCGCAATAGGCTCGGTGTTGGATGTTATTCGCAGTATTGCCGAACAAACCAACCTACTCGCATTAAATGCCGCTATTGAGGCAGCAAGGGCTGGTGAGCAAGGGCGAGGATTTGCTGTTGTTGCAGACGAAGTACGCACATTGGCAACACGTACTCAAACAAGCACCAATGAAATAGAAGAAATCATCAGTAACCTGCAATCCAGAGCTAACTCCGTCAGTAATGCACTTACCCAAACCCGTGAGCAATCGGCCAGTACCGCAGAACATGCCAACCATGTCGCACAAACATTATCTGAAATTGGCGAGCACATTAGTGAAATAAAGATCCTCAATCAGCATATTGCCGATTCAAGCGATCAGCAAAGCTCGGCAGCTGAGGAGATTAACATCAACCTCAATCAACTCACCGAACATAGCCAAAAAACAGTACAGCAAGGTGATCATATTGCCAGCACAAGCGAACAACTGCTAGCCAATGGTCGCAACCTCGCAAATCACGTCGGGCACTTTAAGATTTAACTGTTACAGTTTCAGACACAGTGGTATTCTTTAGGTTAACCGTGATAGACAATAATGCTGGAATCATTAACGATAAGTTAAATTTTCCACTACAAAATCACCAAAGACCAAAAGTTTATAAAGGAGACTGCTGTGTCTGAAATCAGTCAACTGTCACCACAACCTGTGTGGCAATTCTTCGATCAAATCTGCTCAATCCCACACCCTTCTAAGCACGAAGAGCAATTGGCTCAACACATTATTACCTTCGCTAAAAACGAAGGTCTTGATGTACGTCGTGATAGTGTTGGTAATGTATTTATTAAAAAACCAGCCACTCCGGGTATGGAAGATCGTAAAGGTGTTGTACTTCAAGCACACATTGATATGGTGCCACAGAAGAACGAAGACACTGACCACGACTTCACAGTAGATCCTATCCAACCATTTATCGATGGTGAGTGGGTGACGGCGAAAGGCACGACCCTTGGTGCTGACAACGGTATGGGTATGGCTGCTTGTTTGGCTGTGCTGGCATCGAAAGATATTGAGCACGGTCCACTAGAAGTCCTGCTTACTATTGATGAAGAAGCGGGTATGACTGGCGCATTTGGTCTAGAAAAAGGTTGGTTGGACGGTGATATCCTCCTTAACACCGATTCTGAGCAAGAAGGCGAAGTCTACATGGGCTGTGCTGGTGGTGTTGACGGCGCACTATCGCTGACAATCAACCGTGAAGAAACACCAGCAGGTTACCAAGCGGTTAAGCTGGTAGTTAAAGGCCTTAAAGGTGGTCACTCTGGCTGTGATATCCACACAGGCCGCGGTAATGCCAACAAAATCCTTGGTCGCTTCCTCTTTGCTCATGCAGAAGAGCTAGGCTTACGCCTAACATCTCTGACTGGCGGTAGCCTTCGTAATGCAATTCCACGTGAAGCTAACGCTGTGGTTGCCCTGCCCGCTGCAAATATTGATAAGCTTAATGAGCTATTCGCTTACTATCAGGAACTCTTAGTTGCTGAGCTAGGCCGCGTAGAAACCGACATTAACCTATTTACTGAAGCTGTTGATGTACCTGCTGATGTTATTACGACAGCAGACCAACAACGCTTCACAAGCATGCTGAACGCTTGCCCTAACGGTGTCATTCGGATGAGTGACGACATTGAAGGTGTTGTTGAAACATCACTGAACGTTGGCGTGATCACGACTGAAGCAGATAAGATCACCGTACTGTGCTTGATCCGTTCATTGATCGATTCAGGTCGCAGCAATGTTGAAGGTATGCTTAAAGCTGTGGCATCGCTTGCTGGTGCAACCTGTGAGTTCTCTGGTACCTACCCAGGCTGGAAACCAGATGCTGACTCTGAAGTGATGCAACTATTCCGCGAAACCTACGAAAGCATCTATGGCCGCGTACCAAACATCATGGTGATCCACGCGGGTCTTGAGTGTGGCCTGTTCAAGAAACCTTATCCAAATATGGATATGATCTCTTTCGGCCCTACGATTAAGTTCCCACACTCGCCTGATGAGAAAGTACAAATCGAAACTGTTGCCCTATTCTGGGAGCAGATGGTTGCGATTTTGAAAAATATTCCAGTTAAGGCATAAGCTGTCTTTGGAAACGATAAAAGCAGGCCGAGGCCTGCTTTTTTAGTTCGTAAATATCAGTTCTTAAAACCCTTCAAACGACAGTTGCTGCGCCTTTATTCCCACTTCCAAACCAACACTGATACCAATCAATCTTATTTCACGACTCTTTTGCCGCGTTAACGCTTCCGTTAATAGTCCCATAAACTGATTCTTATCTAACACTGCCTGCGTATGCTCAACCGTGGTTTGTTGAAAATCTGCGAATTTGACCTTAACCCCCTGCTTCGCAATATTGAGCCCTGGCCGAACTTGCTTTAACCGTTTCTCAAGTTCAGGGTACAGGCGCTCGATAACCGCCCAGCATTCATCATAGCTACGAATATTTTTAGAAAACGTACGCTCAACACCAACTGATTTTCTTGTTCGTTCGACAATGACTTCTCGCGTATCGATGCCATGCGCACGTGACCATAGTGACTGACCAAACTTACCAAACTCTTGCAGCAACAGGTGACGATCATAATGTTGGACATCACGTCCAACATACAGCCCTCTATCGTGCAATTTTTGAATGGTGACTTTGCCAACGCCAGGTATTTTTTCTAACTGTAGCTCGGCGACAAAAGCAGGTACTTGATCAGGGGTCACCACATACTGGCCATCCGGTTTGTTTAAATCAGAGGCCACTTTAGCAATAAACTTTACTGGAGCGATGCCGGCAGAGGCGGTTAAGTCGAGCTCGTCTTTGATTGTTCGGCGAATATCTTCGGCAATTAGCGTCGCAGAACCATGTAGCAGCGTACAGTCGGTAACGTCCAAATAGGCTTCATCTAACGACAGGGGCTCAATCTTATCGGTATAGCGCTGAAAGATTTCTCTAATGTGTGTCGAGACCTCTTTATAGACTGCCATTCTGCCCGACACTAACGTCAAATGTGGACACAGCGCCATTGCTTTACCCGTCGGCATCGCCGAGCGGACACCGTATTTACGCGCAAGGTAATTACAGGTGCTGATCACTCCTCGCTGTTCAGAGCGCCCCCCTATCGCAATCGGAATATCTCTAAGCTCAGGATTATCACGCATTTCGACCGCCGCATAGAAGCAATCCATATCAACATGGATTATTTTTCGAGTCGAGGCACTATTTGGTGATACGGGTAGCTCAGGCATAGATGAGACACTAACTGTTTTTTTATACAGTACCTATTATAGAATATAGCAACTCGTTGTGTGAAGCGTCATGATGACGAAAGATTCGATTGCAATGTGATATATAGAAGCAGATAACAAAAAGCCCGAGCTGAGCCGGGCTTTAGGGGGAGAACGTAAAAGCACTAAAGATTAAATAATCTGATTTTTCTTCCACTCTTCTTGGCGAGCAGCGCGTGCTTCACGTTTCTTACGTGCATCACAAGGTTCAGGGCAATCACACTCTTTGACAATACCGATGCCATCAAGACCACCACAACTACCACTTACTGTTTTACGCTGGAAAATATAACCAACAGCCATTGCAGCAATGACCAACAAAAATACAGCAAACGTTGTTAAATATATCGCCATGATAGTTCTCTATTTCTTTTGCAGGTAAGGTGCAAAGGCGTCAGAGATGAACTCTTTATACCCTTGCTCGGTTTTCACCACTAGCAAGACTGGTAAGTTTTCTTGCTCGGCCAATGCTATCGACTTTTCTTCACCCATCACAGAGAAGGCGGTTGCAAGGGCATCTGCCGTCATGCTCGATGGATGCAATACTGTTACTGATACCACATGATTCGAAATAGGGGTACCACTATTTGGATCGATCAGATGCGAATAACGCACGCCATCTTCTTCAAAATAATTACGATAGTCACCCGATGTTGCCACAGCCATATCGCCTGGTTCAATCACTTCTTGAATCGCACGACGGCCATCTTCAGTTGGCTTCTCGATGGCAATACGCCATGGCACACCTTCAAGGTTGTTACCTTTAAGGCTTAATTCACCACCAATTTCAATGAGGTAGTCATCAGCTCCTAGGTCATCGAAGTAATCAGCAACCACGTCAACACCAAACCCTTTTGCAATAGATGATAGATCAACATAAAGCTCAGGAATATCTTTGGTTAACATATTCCCTTCAAGACTTAGGTGATGAATACCCACAATATCGCGACGCTCAGCTAACTCTTGATCCGTTGGGGTTGACTCTGGACGAGCTTCAGGACCAAAGCTCCACAGATTCACGATTGGGCCAACGGTCACGTCTAATGCACCATCGGTTAGCTTAGCTAAGCGGATCGCTTCCTTTACTACCGTTGCAGTATCATCTGATACTTCAAATGGCTCTAGCGTACGTTGCTGGTTAAATTGACTGAGCTCGGAATGCTTACGGTAAGTCGACATTTGATCGTTCACTAGCTCTAGTCGACGATCAATTTCGGCTTGCATATCGCTTGCTTCAGGTAAGCCTTCCTGCTTAATCAACTTAATAGAGTAATAAGTCCCCATCGTAGAGCCATCAAGCTGGACTAATTCACGTTGATCACTACAGGCCGACAGGGTAAAAGCCAAAACAAGCATCAAAAGTGCTTTGCTTAGGAACGTCTTCATTAACTACTCCCAAAATGAAAGACTAACTATGTATGGCATATCTGTTTAAGCAGAAATAACCACATAAAAATTGGATTTATTACATCGTTACTACGAAAAAAGGCTGACCCTAAGGGTCAGCCAATTTTTCTAGGTCGTAGCTAATTAGCCACCGAAGTCATCCAGAAGGATGTTTTCATCTTCAACACCAAGGTCTTTCAGCATGCCGATAACAGCAGCGTTCATCATTGGTGGACCACACATGTAGTATTCACAATCTTCAGGCGCATCATGATCTTTCAAGTAGTTCTCGTAGATCACGTTGTGGATGAAGCCTGTGTAACCGTCCCAGTTATCCTCAGCAAGAGGATCAGACAGTGCAACATGCCATTCAAAGTTCTCGTTATCTGCCGCTAGCGTATCGAAATCTTCAATGTAGAACATTTCACGCTTAGAGCGAGCACCGTACCAGTAAGTCATCTTACGCTTAGATTTCAGGCGTAGAAGCTGGTCGAAGATGTGAGAGCGCATTGGTGCCATACCAGCACCACCACCGATGAATACCATTTCGTTGTCAGTTTCTTTCGCGAAGAACTCACCGAATGGACCAGAGATAGTACACGTGTCACCCGACTTCAAAGACCAGATGTACGATGACATAATGCCAGGTGGTACATCAGGGTTGTTTGGCGGCGGAGTTGCAATACGTACGTTAAGCTTAATCAGGCCTTTCTCTTCTGGGTATGACGCCATAGAGTAAGCACGGATTGAATGCTCTTTTACGATTGACTCGTAACGGAACAGGTTAAACTTGTCCCAATCTTCACGGTATTCCTCAGGAACATCGAAGTCAGAGTATTTGATGTGATGTGGATCAGCTTCAATCTGAATGTAACCACCAGCACGGAAAGGTACTTCCTCGCCATCAGGGATTTTAAGAACCAACTCTTTAATAAAGGTTGCTTCGTTGTCATTCGAAAGAACTTCACATTCCCACTTCTTAACACCAAAGATTTCTTCTGGAAGCTCGATGTCCATGTCAGATTTAACATTAACCTGACACGCTAGACGTTCGCCTTCACGTGCTTCACCTTTTGTGATGTGGTCAAGTTCAGTCGGAAGG
This sequence comes from Photobacterium minamisatsumaniensis, assembly GCF_050336695.1. Taxonomy (NCBI): domain Bacteria; kingdom Pseudomonadati; phylum Pseudomonadota; class Gammaproteobacteria; order Vibrionales; family Vibrionaceae; genus Photobacterium; species Photobacterium minamisatsumaniensis. The sequence continues at coordinate 122,856 of NZ_JAKJSI010000012.1, forward strand.
ATGTCGCCACCGCCAGACTTCACTTTAACGCGACACTGGCCACAAGAGCCACCGCCACCACAAGCAGATGAAACAAAGATACCGCTAGCTGAAAGAGCATTTAGCAGTTTGTTACCGGCAGCGGATGTAATCGCTTTTTCCGGATCGCCATTAACTGAGATAGTAATGTCACCTGATGGTACCAGCTTAGATTTAGCGAAAAGGATCACTAAAACTAGAGCCAGGATAATCAAGGTGAACATGACTACGCCAAGAATAATATCCATTGATTTTATTCCTTATTATCCTGATTACAGCTGAACGCCGGAGAAGGACATGAAGCCCAACGCCATAAGGCCAACGGTGATGAATGTAATACCTAGGCCACGAAGACCAGGAGGTACGTCTGAGTATTTCATCTTCTCGCGGATACCCGCAAGAGCAACGATTGCTAGCATCCAACCGATACCAGAACCAAGACCATATACTACAGATTCAGCAAAGTTATAATCACGCTGTACCATGAAAGATACACCACCGAAGATTGCACAGTTAACTGTGATCAACGGTAGGAAAATACCTAGTGCGTTATATAGCGGCGGGAAGAAGCGGTCCAGAACCATTTCCAGGATCTGTACCAGTGCCGCGATAACACCAATGAACGTGATGAAGTTCAGGAAGCTAAGGTCAACACCCGCAACAATAGCGCCATCTTTCAGTAACAGGTTATAGATAAGGTTGTTCACCGGTACAGCAATCGTTAGTACAACGATAACTGCTACACCCAGACCGAAAGAAGTTTTCACTTTTTTCGATACCGCTAGGAATGTACACATACCTAGGAAGAACGACAGTGCCAAGTTCTCGATAAAGATCGAACGAACCAGAAGGCTTAGATAATGTTCCATGTTCCCCTTACTCCTTCGCTTCGATTTGTTCTGGACGGATAATACGGATAGCCCAGATCATGAAACCAATCAGGAAGAACGCTGATGGTGCTAGGATCATCATACCGTTTGGCTGGTACCAACCACCGTCAGACACTAACGGTAGAATTTCCACACCGAATAGTTTGCCTGAACCAAATAGCTCACGGAAGAAAGCAACTGTGATAAGTACGAAACCGTAGCCTAAACCGTTACCAATACCATCAACAAGTGATGGAAGTGGTGCAGATTTCATTGCGTATGCTTCTGCTCGACCCATAACAATACAGTTAGTAATGATCAAACCAACGAATACAGAAAGCTGCTTAGAAATATCGTAAACAAATGCTTTCAGTACCTGATCAACCACGATTACCAATGATGCGATAATAGCCATCTGAACGATGATACGAACGCTGTTTGGAATGTGGTTACGGATCATAGATACGAACAAGTTAGAGAACGCACATACGAATGTTACCGCAAGGGTCATTACGAATGCTGTTTCTAGTTTGGTGGTTACTGCAAGCGCAGAACATACACCAAGAATCTGAAGCGCAATCGGGTTGTTATCGATAAACGGCGCAAACAGAATCTTCTTCATTTCTTTAGTATCAGCCATTGTTTAGGCCTCCTTCACGAACTTTAGTTAGGAATGGACCAAAGCCCATGTCACCCAACCAGAAGTCGAAGGTGTGCTGAACACCATTCGCTGTCAAGGTTGCGCCAGACAAACCGTCTACGCCATGGATATCACCTTCTGGTGCTCCACCTTTAACAACACGAATTGCTGGCTTGTTGTTTTCATCAAACAGTTGCTTACCAACAAACTGAGCGCGCCAGTTCGGGTTCTCAATCTCACCACCAAGTCCAGGTGTTTCACCTTGCTCGTAGTAAGTAATACCAGCTAATGTATTACCATCAGTTTCAACAGCAATAAATGCATACATTGTCGACCATAAACCGCCACCGTGAACAGGCAGGATTAGTTTTTCGACATTGTTATCAGCATCTTTCACTAAATAAACCGTTGCAACATTTGCACGACGAATGATTTTCGCCAGATCATCACCTGAATCCAAACGGATTGACTGGCTTGGATCTTTCGATGCGTTACGCTGGCTATATTGTTCAGCTGTTTCGCCTGCTTCTGTGGTTTCAATGAACTCGCCCGTCGTAAGATCAAGCAATTTAGGTTCAATAAACTCACCGTAAGCTTCTTGAATATTGCTAACGCCATCAAGAATACCGGCAACAGAAAGGATATTACGCTGTACATCCTCTACTGCATTTTTCTGCTGTAATGGACGCAGAGCAACAGCTGCAGCTGATACCACGATAGAGCACACTAGGCTCAGTGCGATAACAACAATCAGCGTTTTTTTAATGCTATCGTTATTACTTGCCATGACGAGCTAGTCTCCGTTTGATATTGCCCTGAACTACTAGGTTGTCAAATAGAGGTGCGAATAGGTTAGCAAATAGGATTGCTAGCATCATACCTTCTGGGTACGCAGGGTTAACCACACGAACCATAACAGCCATTGCACCGATTAGCGCGCCGTACCACCACTTACCTTTGTTGGTAAATGCAGCAGACACTGGATCGGTTGCCATGAACATCATACCGAATGCAAAACCACCTAGAACTAGGTGCCAGTGCCAAGGCATGCTGAACAGTGCATTAGTGTCAGAACCAATGATGTTGAATAGCGTCGCTGTCGCGATCATACCAATCAAAGTACCTGCGATGATGCGCCATGAAGCAATGCCCATGTACACAATCATTGCACCACCAAGAAGGATAGCAAGCGTTGAAACTTCACCAATAGAACCAGGGATACGACCAATGAAGGCATCCATCCAGCTAACAGCTTCGCCAGTTACAACGTTGATAACGCCAGACTGACCACCGATAGCCCACTGACTTAGAGCCGTTGCGCCTGAGAAACCGTCTGCCGCAGTCCATACTAGATCACCAGAGATCTGAGCTGGGTATGCGAAGAACAAGAACGCACGACCTGCCAATGCAGGGTTAAGGAAGTTACGACCAGTACCACCAAAGATTTCTTTTGCAACAACAACACCAAAGGTAATACCTAGTGCTGCCTGCCAAAGTGGTAGTGTTGGCGGTACGATCAATGCGAAAAGAATCGAAGTAACAAAGAAACCTTCGTTAACTTCGTGCTTACGCACCATACAGAAAAGTACTTCCCAGAAACCACCTACCGCGAAAACAACTGCGTAGATAGGTAGGAAGAATGTCGCACCGAGTAGCATTTTGCTACCCCAGCCAGCATCCGCCGACAAAGTGCCACCCAACATTTCTGTTAGCCAGTAATGCCAGTCACCTGCAACGATAGCAACCAGCTGCTCACCCACATACATGTGGTTAAGCGCGGTAATTGCTTGGTGACCTGTGTTGTACATACCCCAGAACATTGCTGGGAAAACGGCAAACCACACCATGATCATGATGCGCTTCAAGTCAACGCTATCACGAACGTGTGCACTTGAACGTGTTACTTGGCCTGGAGTGTACATAAGAGTTGCGAACGCTTCGTAAAGCGCAAACCACTTCTCGTGTTTACCACCTGGCTCAAAGTGGTGTTCAACTTGCTCGAGTAAATTCTTGAGACTCATGAATTACCCTTCCTTCTCAATTGTGTCCAGGCACTCACGCAGCATTGGACCAAATTCATACTTACCAGGGCACACGAATGTACATAGTGCTAGATCTTCTTCATCTAGTTCTAATGCACCTAGCTGCTGAGCACTATCAACGTCACCTGCACACAGGTCACGCATTAACAGTGTTGGTTCGATATCAAGCGGCATTACTCGCTCGTAGTTACCGATTGGCACCATTGCACGCTCAGAACCGTTCGTCGTAGTCGTCATATTAAATAACTGACCAGGGAAGAACTGGCTTAGGAAAGAACGAGTAATAGAGAACTTGTTTTTACCTGGTGTGATCCAGCCTAGGAACTCTTTCTCACGACCTTCACGTAGTCCAGTTACCTGTAAGTGGTAACGGCCTAGGAAAGCATGAGGACCTGCAGCATGAACACCGTTCAGTACAGAACCAGAAAGCACACGTAGCTCGCCTGGCATCATTTCTGAATCAGCCATTTGCTCGATAGATGCACCGATCTGAGTACGCACTAGACGAGGGTTGTTAACAACCGGCCCAGCCAGAGATACCACACGATCTGTAAAGATTTCACCAGTCAGGAATAACTTACCGAAAGCGATAACGTCCTGATAGTTGATGTGCCAAGCCACATTTTCAATGCTCGCACCGAACAATGTATGAATATGCGTACCTACTAGGCCAGCTGGATGCGGACCATTAAATACGTGTTCTTCAACATTTGATTCGTTAGAACGAGGAAGGCTAGCACCAGACTTACATACCAATACTTTGCCGCTTGTTAGGCGAGACAATAGTGTCAGGCCAGCAACGAAAGCATCGTTCTGCTCGTTAATAACAACTTCTGGGTTTGCTGCTAGAGGATTAGTGTCGATCGCAGTAACAAAGATAGCCTGAGTTTCAGCATCGATGGCAGGCACCTTGCTAAATGGACGCGTACGAAGCGCTGTCCACATACCAGACTCAACAAGCTGATCAACAATTACCGCACGCTCAAGTTGAGCGATTTGGTTTGCTTCATAGCTGTTGAATGTTACTTGCTCATCGCCTTCTACATCGATCACTACCGATTGTAAAACACGCTTCGCACCACGGTTTACTTCTGTAACCTTGCCGCTGGCTGGAGCAGTGAACTTAACGCCTGGATTCTTTTTATCTTCAAAAAGAACCTGACCTTTTTTCACTACATCCCCTACGCGGGTATGCATTGTAGGACGCATACCAACATATTCTTCGCCAAGCAAGGCGACACGTGTGATGGTTTTACCATCATTTATCGCCTGGGTAGGAGTCCCTGAAATTGGGATATCCAGACCCTTTTTTATTGTAATCATACGCACTTGCACTACATTAACGGGAAAAAAAATTTTCTATTGCGCAATTAGACACGACTTTCCTTCGTCCGAAGCCAGTTCGATCCGCGACCAGCACCGCAACATCCTATTCATCCACTCGTAACATTTTTTGTTTCGAGTAAAATTGAGGTCGGGATTCTAGCATTATTTCAATGGAATTTACTATGCCAAACCATGCTAATCGGACTAAAAATCGGCTAACATTTTAAACGCAATATGTTTATATGCTTATTATTTTGAGCTAACGCACAAATGTACAAAGTCACACGATTTATCATGTTTTTTGCACTTGCACCAGCAAGTTAATAAACCCACAACATATAGAAAACACTCACAACAAAGGGGCAATATGCCCCCTACTTTTGTATATTTCGTTTTTGGTTCAATGTTAAAGACTTTGTGCCACCTGATCTTCGGCGTTACACAATAATTGAACCAAATCATTCATTTTTTAACCTTGCATTCAGTTTAACGCTGCGCTTGTATACGTCGCTGCCAAATATGCAGTCTCCAGTATAGCTGTTATCTGCACCCCTTCAGCTGGCAAGGTGACTATTCTACGCAATCATCGCAACGAATGATGCAAGGCGTTTCAAACTTCGTGCATAAAAAAACCGCCCCATGTGCGGTTTTTTATTTCATGCTGAATGGATTAGTCCAGCTTTGAGCCGCCACGACATGCCGGTGACGATGGCGCCCCGTCATTAAGGTTTTGCCATTCACTTTCAGTATAAGTGTGCATTGCCAGCGCATGGATATGGTTTGCTAACTCATCAGCTAGTACACCATTGACCGCTCGATGGCGGCCAATCAAGCGAACACCTTCAAATTGCTCACTCACGACAATAACTTTAAAGTGGCTTTCTGAACCGTCAGGCACTGCATGCATGTAACTTTCATTAATCACTTCCAAGTGTAAGGGTGAGAACGCGTGTTGTAACTTTTCTTGTATACGTTCTTTAATCATAACTTTACCTTCTTATACGATTTATTCTACGCAGAAATACCCAACAGTCTTATCCCTAACTCGCAGGGTAGCGTCGCTTCCAAGCAGTAACGTACACCTTAAACCATCATGATTTAGATCTTTATTTCACAACAAAAAAGCGGCGAAGTGGATACGGCACAGCAAGGCTATAGCAGGTAAGGAATAAAATAAGGTTGCAGCGATGGCTCGTTCTGCGAAAATAACCATCAAAGAGTAAACATACCGTAAAGTAACCATCAATGAAACCAGAGCTAACCTTGCATGAACGTACACTACAGCTTCAGCGCTACCCTGTACGTCAGAACGATCCCCTGCAAGCATGGGATGCCGCAGATGAATACATCATCAACTATGTCCAAGAGCTGGACATCAGCCTTGATCCTCAACGTCCAATTTTGATCTTTAATGACAATTTCGGGGCGTTAAGCTGCTGGTTTGCCAATGATGGTAAAGTCACAACGGTCACCGATTCTTTCATCGCTAAGCAAGGTATTATTGCTAACCTTACCGATAATCACTTGCCGCCAATCAACATCATTGACGCGCTTACCGATTTGCCCGAGCAACCACAGCTCGTCTTGATGAAGCTGCCAAAAAATAATCGCCTGTTGGTATGGCAACTGCAGCAACTCTGCCAATTACTACCGGCCGATTGCACTGTGATTGCAGCTGACAAAGCTAAAGCTATTCATAGTTCAACGTTAAAGCTATTCGAAAAGCACCTTGGTGAAACCAAAACCTCATTAGCGGTTAAAAAAGCCCGCTTAGTCTTCTGCCAGCCAAATAACGCGTTATCTAAACCTTTGCCCGCCCCACAACAATGGGATGTGCCTGAGCACGACATGACGATTGCCAACTATCCTAATGTGTTCTCTAGTGACAACCTAGATATTGGTGCCCGTCTGCTGCTAGATAATATTCCAAGCGACTCTAAGTATCGCGATATTATTGATCTAGGTTGCGGCAATGGCGTTATTGGAATGAAAGCGGCACGCCTTAACCCACATGCCAATGTGACCTGTGTTGACGAAAGCTACATGGCTGTCGCGTCGTGCCAACTCAATGCGAAGCAAAACTTATCAACAACCGATCAATTCAACGCGAAGGTAAATAATTGCTTAGATGATTTTCCTGCGGATAGCGCCGATCTTGTTTTGTGTAACCCACCATTTCACCAACAAAATGCGATTACTGGCCACATTGCATGGCAGATGTTTTGTGATGCTAAGCGCGTTCTTCGACCTAAAGGTCAGCTTATTATCATTGGAAACCGCCACCTCGGCTATGATGACAACCTGAAGCGCTTATTCGGCAACGTAACGACTATTGCTAAAAATAATAAATTTGTTGTGTACCTAGCGAATAAATAATCGGGTAAATAAACAATAATTTTCGAACTCTCAGGCTGCTGATATAGCAGCCCTTCTATTTAAGGATAAAGTCATGATGAAAAAGCTTCTTGTTGCGGCGTCGGTTCTCGCCCTTACCGCCTGCTCAGCACCGTCAGAGCCACAGCTTACCATAGCTCCAGAGCCCGTCATTGCTGCTCAGCCAATAGCCAATGGTCAAGCAATTTCAATCGACAGCCGTGACCTACGTACGGCGCAGTTTATTGCCGTTGTCGACAGTGGGCGCCAAAGTGTCCAACCACTGCATGCAACGCAAAACCTTCGAGTTACACTGGAAGAGGCTCTATCTCGCCAACTCAGTGCGCAGGGCTATAACGTGACAGAAAAAAGCAATGGCACACTTCGTCTTGATATCCTAGAGGCCATGGTTAACGTCAAACATAGTGTGATGAGCCATGATTTAAGCAGTAAAATTCAGCTACAGCTGGTTGTTGAATCACCGAAAGGTAAGTTTGTAAAACGCTACTCAGGTAAATCTGAACGCAATGGCGCGATGAGTGCTTCAGTTAAAGATATGGAGCTTGCGATGAATAATTTAATGACTGCGGTATTAAAAGATATTTACGCAGACCCAGAGCTTAATGCCTACATGCAGGAGAACCTATAATGCCTCGTTTTCTTATTGCACTAATGTTGTGTATTGCCCTTCCCGTGAGCGCGGCAACACAGGTACTGGTGACAACCAGTCTTGGGGATTTCACTATTCAGCTTGATGAAAAGAATGCCCCTCTTTCTAGCGAGAACTTTCTTCGTTATGTTGAAGATGGCAGCTATGTTGACACCATCTTCCACCGCGTGATCCCAGGCTTTATGGCTCAAGGTGGCGGTTTTGACCAAGACATGAAACGTCGTCCAAGCTATGAGCCCATTAAGAATGAATCAACCAATGGCATCAATAATGCGCGCGCAACCGTTGCTATGGCACGTACACAGGCACCTGATTCTGCCACCCGCCAGTTCTATATCAATTATCAAAATAACAGCTTTTTAGATGCGAAAGGCAGCCAACCTGGTTATGCCGTTTTTGGTAAAGTTGTGAAGGGCTTCGCAGTTATTGAAAAAATGACCGAAATTCCAACCACCACCATACGCTCTATGGGTATGAAAGATGTACCTCAGCAGCCTATAGTTATTACAGATATTAAAATTATCAAAAACTAGGCATAGATAGATTGTCACCTGATTATCTGTTTATGATCAGGTGACCATTATGCTTACGCTCGTTTCATCTCGCCCTGAGCTCCCTTCTGAGCAAATCAGCCAGCATATTGCTGATTACGCACCAGCGATTGCGCTAAGTGCCCTAGGTACTGTTAATGGTGATGTCTACTTTGAATCGATGAAAGTGACAGTGACTGAACACCTGCATGACTGGTGGAGACTTTCTGTTCCCTCTTGCACCCCCATCGATGATTACGAATCGGCCTATTGGTACCTTATCCACTTACTCGAGTCTTTGGAGGAGCATGAGTTACTGGGTAATAATTTCATGCAATTTAAAGTGAGCTCTACGGCACAGTACCTTCTGGGCGTCGGCGAACATCAAGAGAAAATGCAGGGTATTCGGCCTTAAAAGCCTTCCCCTTCAATAACCTGTTACGATCATTTTCAATACCACCATTATCACCTCTCTCTGCCGCATTAGCTTATGAGTGCGCTGTTTCAATATATTTGACTGTATTTTTACTTAAGAACCCAGTAGCTTAGCCTTATAATTGGCAAATTAGTCATAAGTAAATAGAGGGATACATGGATCAACCAAACGATGCCAATCAATTAGGCTGGCGAGTCTATCTAGAAAAGAAAGTCCTAATTTTGTTGGCGCTAGGTTTTTCTTCTGGCTTACCGCTATTATTGGTTTTTGGTACCTTATCGTTCTGGTTACGCGAAGCAGAAGTCAGCCGTACCGATATCGGCTTTTTCAGCTGGGTGGCACTGGCCTATGGTTTCAAATGGGTATGGTCACCTTTAATTGACCGCTTTCCTGTGCCTATTTTATCGTCATTACTGGGCCGCCGTCGTGGCTGGATGGTATTCTCCCAATTGCTAATTATCGCCTCGCTGTATGGTATGGCGATTAGTAACCCGCAAGTTGACTTAGTCCAACTAGCTATCTTTGCTGTCATTGTTGCCTTTTCATCGGCCTCGCAAGATATCGTTATTGATGCCTATCGAATCGAAATGGCATCAGAACGGTTACAAGCAGCGTTGGCTGCAGCTTATATGACTGGCTATCGCCTAGCGATGATCATGGCAGGCGCTGGAGCCCTCGCCTTTGCGGCATGGTTTGGTTCTGATACGGAATACGATCCAACGGGTTGGAAATACGCCTATTTAATCATGGCGAGTTTTATGCTGGTTGGATTAATTACTGCATTGTGTATCCATGAGCCTGAGATCGATAGCTCGAAAATGGACAATATTGAGCAACAATATCGCCAACAACTCCTCGAGCAAGGTACTAACCCTAAAGTTGCCCGCCTTACAGCTTGGTTCTACACTGCAGCGGTTATGCCCTTTAAAGACTTTTTCGACCGCTATGGAAAACAAGCACTCATTATTCTAGCCTTGATTAGCTGCTATCGAATCTCAGACGTCGTAATGGGAGTCATGGCAAATGCATTCTATGTCGATATGGGATTTAGTAAAACCGAAGTGGCATCGGTATCAAAAATCTATGGCGTAATAATGACACTGGTGGGTGCCGGGATCGGTGGTATATTAGTAAGTAAATATTCCACCATGAAGACACTGGCGCTTGGTGCAATTTTAGCCGCAGTGACCAATATGGCCTTTATGGTATTTACTCATGTTGGTAACAGCCTACCAATGCTAACACTGGTCATCTCTTTAGATAATCTAAGTGCTGGTATCGCAACAGCCGCTTTCATTACCTATATGTCGAGCCTAACCAATGTTGCTTTCTCTGCAACACAATATGCGTTGTTCAGCTCCATTATGTTGTTGTTCCCTAAATTCATCGCTGGCTTCTCAGGCTTATATGTCGATCTATATGGATATAATGTCTTCTTTTTCACCACGGCGTTAATTGGCCTTCCTGTTTTAGGCTTGATCTATATCGTCAATAAACACAATCCGCATTGAATCTAAAACAAAGCATTTAGGTGCGCATATACAACAAAATAAATTAAAGAAGTATTCCTGTTGATTAGGCGTGCTTCTTTTTTATTTTACGCCTTTTTTATGCTCCGCTCCGATATAAATTCCCGCCTTAGATAACGCTGTTCACACTTAGTTCAGAAAATCCACAAAATAACACCAATAAAATTCGATCAAGATCACTAAAACCCGAACCTGCAATCGATTACAGACGATCAAGATCACATTTAGCAAAGGATTGCGCAAACGTTACATTCACAAAGGTGACATAAAGCAATAGAATCACCGCCAACAAGACACGGACCCCATAAAAAAGTCCGGTTTATAAACATAATTAGCGAGAGTTTACCCCCATGCGTAAATCACTAGTAGCACTAAGCGTACTTGCAGCAGCAGCAGCAGTTCCAGCACAAGCTGAATACCTATACGGTTTCGGTAACGTAAGCGTTAACTACCTAGACTGGTCAAACGGTACAGAAAACCGTTCTGGCAAAGAAGACTTCAGCTACCTAGAGCTTGAAGGTGGTGCTGGTTTCTCTTGGGGTGAACTATACGGTTTTGCTGATGTTGAAAACCTAGAAAATGGTATGGATGAAGCACGTACTTCTATCAAAGGTACGATGGCAGTTAAAACTGGCCTAAAAGAACTACGTGCATATGGTCAACTATACAATACAAACAGCAACAGCTTTACAGCACAGAACACTGTAGCTGGTGTATCATACAACTTCAGCGGTGATAACTGGGCATTCAACCCATGGGTTGGTTTCCACCACACAATCACCACTAAAACATTCGGTCCTGATGCAACTGGTTCATTCTCTGGTATGAATGGCGGTATGTTTGGTTGGGTAGCAATGTACAACTTCAAAGCATTCGGTGAGAGCTTCATGGTTTCTAACTGGCATGAAACTGAATTTGCACGTGATGATGCATACCTAGAAGGTTTCGGTGAGTCTGACGACCTAACCGCTAACGGTGCAGTAGCACTATGGTGGAATGTAACTGACTCTGTAACAACAGGTGTTCAGTACCGTTATGCTTACAACAAGCTAGGCCAAACTGGCCACGATAATGCTGTTATCTACTCAGTTAAGTACAACTTCTAAGTTAGGTTGTTATTGCTGTAAAAAAGCACCTTCGGGTGCTTTTTTTGTTTTTCACTTAGCCTGTTTCTGCTCGACTCTCAAAAGTAAGATAATAATTACCTTCGAGACAAATGCGCTTTACTCTTCATTTCCCACACTTTTTTCCCCCTTCTCATTTTTTATACGCAAGAACCTTGCCCAGCCTTTAAGACCGTGCTCCAACCTTAAGAAATTACGCTAGCCTTTATAGCTATAGGGGAAGCTATATTTCGCTCCCTCTTAATTCACCTTCTCTACCGTCGTGATGACTTCTACTCATAAAGAAGCATTTCACTACGCCTAAAATAAATGTAGTAGATTATAGGTAGAAGAAGACAAGCAATGGCAAATGGTTAGCGAGACGTGATCATGCATAAAACTTTGACAGCAATTAGTATCTGCTCTGCCTTGGCCTTATCTGGCCACAGTTTCGCCGTCGACTATTCTGACGATATTCATAAAAATGACTATAAGTGGTTCCAGTTCAATATTATGTACGCCCTTGAAGAGCTACCGCGTTCTCCCGATGCACGCTCTGGGCACGATTACTTGGAAATGGAGTTTGGTGGCCGTTCTGGCATTTTTGACTTATATGGCTATGTTGATGTATTCGACTTAACCAACCATGATGCTAGCGATAAACATGAACAACCTAAAATTTTCATGAAGTTTTCACCACGGATGTCGCTTGATGCCATGACAAAAAAAGACTTATCTATCGGGCCTTTCCAAGAGTTCTATATAGCAACATTGTTTAATTGGGACGGCGGTTATGCCAAAGAAAGTGACTTCCCACCAGTTAATAATTCATTCTGGGGAATAGGGTCTGATGTTCAGGTGCCATGGTTTGGCAAAGTAGGCCTAAACCTTTACGGCTTATATGACATCAACAACAAAGACTGGAACGGGCTGCAGATCTCAACTAACTGGTTCAAACCCTTTTATACCTTCAGTAACGGTACCTTTATGGCTTACCAAGGCTATGTTGACTATCAATTTGCTGCCGACAGTACCTTTAAAGGCAACAGTCAAGCCAACCACGGTGGCGTGATGTTCAACGGCTTTTATTGGCACTCCGATCGCTACTCACTCGGTTATGGCTTTAAACTTTATAACGATGTGTATTTGATTGAAGATACTAATGACTTTGAATCGACCGGTATCAGCCATTACTTCTCAGCGATCTACAAATTTTAATACCCATTAATGCCTATCCCGCTGTTCAAGGATGAACAGCAAGCAGAATACTTCATACGCTAGGGCTTAGAATTCCCAAGTGCTATGATAATGACCTAACTCAATATTCTGACACGGACAAGCAACAATGAGGATCACGATTGTCGGCGCAGGCGCTGTGGGCCGACTCTGGGGGAGCCAGCTAAGCCAACACCATCAAGTTCATTTTTGGACCCGGCAGCCCGACACCACATTAGCCTTTAATTTTGTCGCATTGAGTGGCAACAGCCAGCAACTTCAATTTCCAGCGAATAACCCAGCACAGCTAACCGAAAGCGACTGTGTGTTGGTTACCGTTAAAGCATTTCAAGTCGAACAAGCACTATTGGCTATTCGCTCTCAAGTTAGGACGTCTACACCCATCATTATCATGCACAATGGTATGGGAACGCATCAGGCAGTCCTCCAGCTTCTTCCTCACAACCCTGTCTTGTATGCCACAACATCACAAGCCGCTTATCGTCCAGATCAAAACACATTAGTGCACACTGGTATTGGCGCAACTTGGCTAGGTAGCCTAAACGATACAGGGAAAGCATGTATTGAGTGTGCAGATATCTTTCATCACGCACTGGCACCAAGCCAATGGCATCAAGACATATTCCAGCCATTATGGACGAAGCTAGCAATTAACTGTGCCATTAACCCATTAACCGCCATCTATAAGTGCCGTAACGGGGACTTAGCAGACTCGAAATTCCAGTCACGATTAACGGCTATCTGCCACGAAGTTGCTTCCGTTATGAGTGCGGAAGGCTACCCTTCCTGTGGACAGCAACTTAAACAGCAAGTTGAACAGGTTATATTAGCAACAGCCAGTAATTTTTCTTCAATGAATCAAGATGTTTCCCAGCAAAGGGCCTCTGAAATCGACTATATTACTGGTTACTTAATTTCACGAGCAGACGCTCACGGTATCGCTGTACCTGAAAACCACCAGCTATGGAAAAAGGTCAAACAATTGGAGCAACACTACCATGACTAACGACACACCGACCCCAATTAAGGTTGCCGTATGTATCGCCCCTGGCACCGAAGAAATGGAAGCCATCAACACCATTGATATTTTGATCCGTGCAGGGTTTGATGTCACCACAGCAAGTGCCGCCTCTGATGGTGCACTTATTGTTGACGGGTCACGTGGCATAAAATTGGTGGCAGATACCGCGTTAGTCAACATTGCCGATGACCCTTTTGACTGCGTAGTACTACCTGGCGGCTTAGAAGGTGCTGAGTGCTTCCGTGACAGCCCCTTATTGTTGGAATTTGTTAATCAACATAAATATGACGGTAAACTGATCGCCGCAATTTGCGCCGCACCTGCCGTGGTACTTGAACATCACAATATGTTTCCGCAAGCCATCATGACGGCACACCCAGCCTTTTGGGAGCAAATCCCACAAGAACGTCTTCGTACCAAGCGTGTCGTCTATGATACTAACGGCAACTTGTTAACCAGCCAAGGGCCTGGTACCTCACAAGAGTTTGCGCTAGAAATCGTTGTAAAACTGGCAGGTAAAAAGCTTGCCGCGGCCGTCGCTGAGCCAATGGTGGTATGGCCCAACATGCACTATGACGTTTTACCGCGAAAGTAGCGCTTATTTTTCTGAGCATACAAAAAAGCGAGTGCCCAAAGGCACTCGCTTTTTTATATTTTGTCACATCTTAGTTTTTAACTAAGATAGGTTTCGAACTTAATGGCCATTAAGGACGATATACCTTCACGTTATCAAAACCATTTTCTTTCAAGTACAGTGCCTGAAGACGACTCATAACACCGCGATCACAGTACAACAAGTACGTTTTGTCTTGCGGTAAGTCACCAAACTGTGTCGCCAGCTTGTAGAAAGGCAAGTGTTTCACTTCTACATCATTAATCTCAAGCGGGCTTTCATCTTCTTCGTCTGGGCTGCGAATATCCAAGACAATTGCGTTGCTATCAATTTGGTCAACGAGCTCAATTTCCGGTGCTTGTTCCTGACTTTCTTTTTCAATGTCACGAATATCCATCACACGGGCCTCAGTCACCACTCGCTCAAGTACGGTGAAATCAAACTTGGCTTCTTCTATTTCAAGTTTGTTTTTCACGGCCTTGACGGTTGGATTCTTCGAAATCACGCCACAGAACTCAGGCATGGTTTTCGCGAATTCTTCCGTACCGATTTCACGAGCAACATTAATGATATCTTCTTTATCCCAGTTAATCAGTGGGCGAAGGATCAAAGTCTCTGTTACGTTATCGATCATACGAAGGTTAGTCAGGGTCTGGCTTGATACCTGTCCCAGCGCTTCACCTGTTACCAACGCCTGAATGCCAAAGCGCTCTGCAACTTGTCCAGCGGCACGCATAAACATGCGCTTCAGTACAACACCCATTTGACCGTTTTCGACTTTCTCGAGAATCTCAGCCACAACAGGCTCGAAATCAACCGAAATAAATTTCACTTTTGCTGAAGAACCATACTTATTCCACAGGAAATGTGAGACTTGTTTCACACCAATCTCGTGAGCAGGACCACCAAGATTAAAGAAACAGTAATGTACTTTACTACCGCGCTTAATGTGCAGGTAACTAGATACACCGGAATCAAAGCCGCCTGAAATCAAGCTTAGTACATCTTCCTGAGTACCTAGAGGGAAGCCGCCTAATCCTTTATGGCGCGCTAAAACTTGATTCAAAATACCGTTTTCAATTTCGATGTTAACCGTTATATCGGGCTTTTTCAGTTTCACTTTAGCTGATTCAACAGCCTGATTTAAACCGCCACCAACATAACGTTCAAGTTCAATAGAGGTAAAGTCATGCTTACCTACACGCTTGGCACGAACACAGAAGGTTTTACCTTCAATATCTTCACGCACTAATTCTAGCGTTTTCTCATAGATATCATGCATATCCGTGAAGTCTGTTTGATTAACTTCAAGTACATGGTGGATACCTGATGTTTGCGTTAAAACAGCCAGTACCTGCTCACGAATAGTCTCGTCTCTCACCGTGACTTCGATATAAGTACGACGGTTGACGATTGATGCAGAATCAGTCAAACGCTGAAGAATAATGCGAATATTACTGTCTAGAATTTTTGTAAAGCGTTTACGAATAGATTCACTCTTTACAAAAATCTCTGGATGGGGTTTTACAATAAATTTCATAAACACGCTTCGCTACACAGGGCCAAACAAAACCAAAAGGATCAGAGGCGCGGATTATACAGCAAGCAGGCTGTTGCTGAAACAAGGATATAGAAGGTTAACAGACGAATAACCCACTGCAATTAACTATAGTGTAGGCATAAAAAAGCAGCAGCCACAAAATGACCACTGCCTAAAGTCAGTTTCCCCCAACAATTATGCTGATGGATTACTCGATAACTCTTCTGAAAAGTGAGGTTCACCCTGCATGATAGAGATCTCAACCCGCCGATTAGCTTTACGCTCATCAGGTGTACGGTTTTTATTCAACGGTGCCGTATCGGCTAAACCGACAACACGCAATCGCTTATGGTTAAACCCTTCAACCTGCTCCATTTCTTGTGCAACCGACACCGCTCGCTGCGCGGATAGATCCCAATTTGAACGATACAGTTCAGAATCCAACTTTTGGTTATCCGTATGACCTGTTACTCGAACGACACCCGGTACATCTTTCACCAAATCAGCGATCTGGCGAACAAGGGGACGGAATTTGGGCTGTAGAAATGCAGAACCTTCCGGAAATGCACCTTTCTCTTTAATACGGATCACCACTTGCTGGCCTAAGTTTTCGACCTCAATGGCACCTTCTTCAACCTCGCGATCCAAAGCCTTCTTGAGTACTTCCAGTAATTGTTGCTGCTCCTCAGACATTTCCTGTTCATTATTTTGATTTTGCTGAGTCGCAATATCAGCACTTTGTCCGCCAGTCAGTTTACCGACTTCCCGCTTTGTTCCACCAGCACGTGCTGAATCACCCTCATGAAAATCCAATGTACGCTGAGTCATATCAATCGTTTGCTGCATGATCACATCAATCGGCGTTGGCTCTGGTCGTCCTGGGCGAAACTCTTGTGCAATGACACTGGTACCTTTGGGTATATCTTTTACTTCCAGCATATTTTGCACACCGAAAGCAAATTTCATGGAACCTGCAATTTGCTTGAATTTGAGTACATCCATCTCTGAAAAAGATAAAAGCAAAACAAAAAAGCACATCAGCAAGGTAGATAGATCTGCAAATGTTCCCATCCATTGTGGCAACCCCGGGGGGGGACACTTATGCTCTTCATCCATGTCTGAGTTCATTATTCATCACCGTTGAAGGAACGCTTTTTCTCATTGAGGTAGTTTTTCAAATAGCCATCAATCACTCTTGGGTTTTGACCATCTTGAATCGCTAACACCCCATCGAGGATCAAGCGACGGTTTAATTTTTCTTCATCTTTACGTAAACCCAATTTCGCCGCGATAGGTAACATCACCATGTTTGCCAAAATGGCGCCATACAAGGTGGTTAATAGTGCTACTGCCATGGCCGGGCCAATCGATTTAGGGTCATCCATGTTCGAAAGCATCGCAACCAAACCAATCAGGGTACCGATCATCCCCATAGCCGGTGCAACACCGCCTAACGCACTGAAAATACTAATACCTAGTTCGTGTCGTTCATTGGTTAATGCAATATCTTTTTGTAATGTTGAACGGACAACGTCTGCATCATGCCCATCAACCAATAAGTCGACACCTTTGCGAAGAAAGGAGTTTTCAACTTCCATTTCTTCCAGCGCCAGAAAACCACCTTTACGTGCGGCATCTGCCATTTCAACGATTTTGGCGATTAAATCTTCAGGGTTATCGGTCTTGAACATAAAGGCTTTGGCTGCGATTTTCGTTGCACCAAAGAACTGGCCGATGCTGTATTGCATTAATGCGACAAATAAAGAGCCACAGCATACAATCAGGATCGACTGAGTATCGATAAACATGCTGATGCTGCCACCTAGCACCATGGCCATGATAACAAAGACAAAAGCCCCGATTAATCCTATGAGGGTTGCCAAATCCACTTGATAGTCTCCAATTTGCTACAGATTGCGAATGATTTTCCAGCTGTTCATTCTATCTAATTGCTTCTATATCGGCACCAATGAATTTTGATTTAGCTTTCTTGATTCAAAAGATTAAAATTACTGTCTGTGACACAGATTACTGTGCGATAATTTGACCCAGATTACGCTCTGCGTTATTTTTCCTGCACTTAAAAAGGAGCGGTATAGTTATGGCAGCCAAAAAACCAGAAAATATGGCCTTTGAAGCGGCACTAGAAGAGCTTGACAGCATTGTTAACGAGCTGGAATCTGGTGATATTGCATTAGAAGATGCACTGAAAAAGTTTGAACGAGGTATCGCTCTTGCCCGCAGCAGTCAACAAAAGCTAACCCAAGCAGAGCAGCGAGTAGAAATATTACTTCAAGCAGACGACCAAGCTCCCCTGACAGAATTTGATGCAAGCAATGAATAACACACCTTCACTGTCACAATCGCTGCAATATTATCAACAGCGTAATAATGAGCAGCTAAGTCTATGGATTGATCAGCAACCCTTTGCAGGTCAGCCTCTCATCAAGGCGATGAAACATGGCGCATTACTTGGTGGTAAGCGCGCTAGACCCTTTTTGACTTATATTACAGGTGAAATGCTTGGGGTTGATCTCGACAACTTAGATACCCCTGCAGCGGCCGTTGAATGTATTCACGCCTATTCACTGATCCATGACGATCTACCCGCGATGGATAACGACGACTTGCGTCGAGGCCAGCCAACATGCCATATTGCATTTGATGAAGCGACGGCTATTCTAGCAGGGGATGCCTTGCAAACACTCGCCTTTGATATATTAGCCTCTGGTTCTCTTAGCAAAGATGGAGAGTCACAGCGAGTTGCCATGATAAAAGAACTGGCACAAGCGTCTGGCGCAAACGGCATGTGTGTAGGCCAATCGCTTGATATTGCAGCAGAAGGCAAGCAAGTCTGCTTGGAGCAACTGGAGACGATCCATAAGCACAAAACAGGCGCGCTCATCCGCTGTGCAATTAGCCTTGGAGCACTTGCTGCAGGTCACAAAGGCATCGCTGTTTTACCGCAATTAAATCAATATGCCGATGCAATTGGATTGGCCTTTCAAGTTCAAGACGATATCCTAGATGTTATAAGTGATACAGAGACGCTTGGAAAACCACAGGGCTCTGATATTAAGCTAGAAAAAAGCACCTATCCAGCACTACTCGGGTTGGATGGCGCAAAAGCAAAAGCACAAAATTTATATCAAGAAGCGCTACACGCGCTAGAAGCAATACCCTACAATACAGACCAATTAGAAGTTTTTGCCCGATACGTCATCGAGCGCAATAACTAAAAACAGTAAAAGCGCCGTGAATGTTATGACATTGGATATATCAAAATACCCTCATCTGGCCCTAGCCAACACGCCAGATGAATTACGATTACTACCCGTAGATAGCCTATCCGCTGTCTGCGATGAACTACGTACCTACTTGCTGAATTCAGTCAGTCAAAGTAGTGGGCACTTTGCTTCAGGCCTTGGTGCTGTTGAGCTAACAGTTGCCCTACACCATGTATACAATACCCCGTTTGATCACTTGATCTGGGATGTTGGCCATCAAGCATACCCACATAAAATTTTAACGGGTCGACGTGATAAAATGTCGACCATTCGCCAAAAAGGTGGGGTACACCCCTTCCCGTGGCGAGAAGAAAGCGAATATGACGTTCTTTCTGTTGGCCACTCTTCAACCTCAATCAGTGCTGGTTTAGGTATGGCGATTGCCGCAGAGAAAGAAGGTCTAGGCCGTAAAGTGGTTAGTGTTATTGGTGATGGTGCGATCACCGCAGGTATGGCTTTTGAAGCAATGAACCATGCTGGTGACGTTCACTCCGACATGCTGGTTATTCTGAACGACAATGAAATGTCAATTTCAGAAAACGTTGGCGCATTGAATAACCACCTAGCACGTCTACTTTCTGGCAATCTTTATACGACGATCCGTGAGGGTGGCAAGAAAGTACTCGCTGGTGCCCCACCAATCAAAGAATTGGTCAAGCGCGCTGAAGAGCATATTAAAGGTATGGTGGTACCTGGCACGATGTTCGAAGAGCTTGGTTTTAACTACATTGGCCCTGTTGATGGCCATGACGTTGAAGAGCTCGTAAAAACATTGAAAAACATGCGTAACCTGAAAGGGCCGCAGTTCCTGCATATTATGACCAAAAAAGGTAAGGGTTATGCCCCTGCCGAAGCAGATCCAATTAACTACCACGCAGTACCAAAATTCGATCTGACTCAGAACCCAATCCCTAAAGCCAAGAGCCTACCAACATTTTCTAATGTATTCGGTGACTGGCTGTGTGATATGGCAGAGCAAGATAACAAGCTAATGGCGATTACCCCTGCGATGCGTGAAGGTTCTGGCATGGTGAAGTTTTCTAAAGTTCACCCTGATAAGTACTTTGATGTGGCGATTGCAGAGCAGCATGCCGTTACGCTAGCAACAGGCATGGCGATTGGCGGCTACCACCCTGTCGTTGCTATCTACTCGACGTTCTTACAGCGTGGTTACGATCAACTTATTCATGATATCGCAATCATGGATTTACCCGTGATGTTTGCCATTGACCGTGGTGGTTTGGTGGGTGCAGATGGCCAAACACACCAAGGTGCCTTTGATCTTAGCTTCATGCGCTGCATCCCCAATATGGTGATCATGACACCAAGTGATGAAAATGAATGCCGCCAGATGTTCTACACTGGCCACCAGCATCAAGGGCCAAGTGCCGTTCGCTACCCAAGGGGCAGTGGTACAGGAATAACCCCTGACTACGAAATGGCAGCATTACCGCTAGGAAAAGGCATTGTTCGCCGTGAAGGTGAAAAAGTTGCTATCCTCAACTTTGGTACGACATTGAGCTACGCCCTAGAAGCGGCTGAAGGCCTTAATGCAACCGTGGCGGATATGCGTTTCGTAAAACCACTGGATGAGGCGTTAATCCGAGAACTGGCTGCAAGCCATGATGTACTGGTTACGGTTGAAGAAAATGCCATCGCTGGCGGTGCTGGTAGCGGCGTAAATGAATTCTTGATGAAAAGCAAAACACTCAAGCCAGTACTTAACATTGGCTTGCCAGATCGCTTCATTGAGCAAGGTACACAAGCTGAGCTTCATGCTGCACTTGACATTGATGGTGCGGGAATTGAAAAACAAATTCGTGCCTACCTTGCCGACTAATTCATTATTCATTGCCCAATAAAAAACCGCGCTAAGGCGCGGTTTTTTTTGTCTTGCTCACTGCAGGGTTAGAACAAATTACCAACCGAACCAGTAGCCAACCCCCCAAAGAGCGATCATTGCCATAAAACCCGCGAGTATGTCATCGATCATAATACCGAAGCCACCGTGTACATGCTTATCAAGCCAGCTGATCGGCCACGGTTTCACCATATCGAAAAAACGAAATAGAACGAAGCCCGCGAGTACCCACTCCCAACTCACAACAGGGGCAATCGCCATGGTGATCCAAAAACCCACAAATTCATCCCACACAATACTGCCGTGATCATGCACGCCCATATCGTCTGAGGTTTTCTGACAAATAGTCACGCCTATCACAGCTGCCACCAATGTGATCGCCAGATACACAGCAAACGGTAGCTGTACCATTAATAGGTATAATGGGATGGCCGCAACCGTACCCATAGTGCCAGGAATGATAGGTGATAAGCCACTACCAAACCCTGTCGCCAAAAAGTGCCATGGGTTTTTAAGGTTAATATAGTCTTTAGGGTTTCCCACTACTTACTCCGCAAAATGATCATAACCATGAAGTTGCCAATGAAGTGGCTTTGCATCTCGAATTAACGTGATCCCACTACCGGGACGTAATTGCCCGACACAGGTCGCTGTTACACCACTATGTGCTAAAGCTGTCTCTACTGCGCCTCTATTCTGCTCGGGCACGGTAAAGCATAGTTCGTACTCTTCGCCACTCGTTAACGCAAGTTGCAGTGCTTTATCGCGTTGAGGTTCGAATTGTTCAAGCTCTGACGATACAGGTAATTTATCAACTTCAATCACCGCTGCAAGCCCAGAACGTTTCAAAATGTGTCCAAGATCAGAAACTAAGCCATCAGAAATATCCAATGCTGCCGAGGCAATCCTTCGTAATGCCTGACCTGCAAGAATGCGAGGCTGAGCCATAAAATGGCGCTCAACCAAGGTATCAGCCAACGCTTGATCTGCCAATGAAACCTGGCCAAGCAATACGGCCAAGCCAGCAGCACTATCGCCCAGGTTGCCAGTAACAAATACCCAGTCACCAGAGCTTGCACCACTGCGTGTTAACGCTTCGCCTTTAGGCACAAAGCCATGAACGGTTAGTGTAATGCTCAGCGGGCCTTTAGTGGTATCACCACCAACCAGCTGTACATTATAATATTCCGCTAAGGCAAAAAAACCTTGGCAAAACTGTGCTAGCCACTGCTCATCAGGTTCTGGCATGGTCAGTGCCATCGATACCCATGCAGGCGTCGCCCCCATTGCAGCCAAATCACTCAAATTTGAAGCTAATGCTTTATGGGCAACGCGTGCGGGGTCGGCATCATGCAAAAAGTGCGTACCAGCCACTAATGAATCAGTACTGACTGCTAACTGGCTGCCCATTGGTAGCTCTAGCAGCGCACAATCGTCGCCAATCGCTAATGGCACATCTTTGCGATTCACAGCCTGTCGTTCAAAGTATTGAGCAATTATATCAAATTCATTACGAGCCATAATCGTTGCTTATTTTATCCAGACAGAAAAAAGGCCAGCGATGCTGGCCTTTTAAAATCATATTTAATTACTTCTTACGAAGTGATGGTGCTGCTTTATCCAATACACCATTGATAAACTTGTGACTATCTTCAGCACCAAAGGCTTTCGCCAATTCGATAGCTTCGTTGATCACAACTTTGTATGGTACATCGTCACGCTTAACCATCTCGTACATAGCAAGACGAAGAAGCGCAAGTTCCATCTGATCAAGATCTTGTAGAGGACGCGATAGGTATGGACGCATTTTGCTATCCAATTCCTGATGGTTCAATACAACACCAGTTAGAAGGTCGCGGAAGTAAGCAACGTCTGTATGCGGTGCTGCAAGCGTCGGCGCATCGGCCTGATGCTCTTCTTCTTCAAATTTATCGTCAGAAAGAAAATGTAGCTCAATATTAGCAACATTGTCTTTCGTGATTTGCCAAGAATAAATTGCTTGTACAGCAAACTGACGTGCATTACGACGTGCGGCTGGTTTCACATTAACCCCCATTAGGATTCAATTTGGGACAGGACATTAACCATTTCAAGCGCGCTTAGTGCAGCCTCTGCCCCTTTATTACCAGCCTTGGTACCGGCACGCTCAATGGCTTGTTCGATAGAATCTACAGTCAGAACACCAAATGCTACTGGAGTATTGAACTCAAGAGCGATTTGCGCCAGACCTTTATTACACTCACCGGCAACATAATCAAAATGCGGCGTACCGCCACGGATCACAGAGCCAAGCGCAACGATAGCGTCATAACGATCGCTTTTAGCAACTTGTTGAGCAACAAGCGGAAGCTCGTATGCACCTGGGCAACGAACAACAGTGATGTTGTCTTCGCTTACTTGACCCTGACGTTTCAGAGCGTCTAGCGCGCCTGAAAGCAGGCTTTCGTTGATAAAGCTGTTGAAGCGTGCAATTACGATAGCAACTTTTGCGTTTGGTGCCGCGATGGCGCCTTCAATTACCTTCATGGGCCTTCCTGTGACTATGTCTTTTCCGGTATGAGAAACCGCGGGAGTCTACCACACTTTATAGGTTATACCAATTGGCATATGTAATAGACCTTCACTGTCACGATCTCTCATAAATTAATAATGAGTAAATGATAAATAGGCGGCATCCCGCCTACATAATTATTCGCAGATGTACTCAACAGCTTCTAAGCCAAAACCAGACAACGAATGGTAACGCTGCGTGCTTGACGAGAGTAAACGCATTTTTGAAATGCCTAAATCAGATAGAATTTGCGAGCCAACACCGACCTGACGAGACTGATCTTTCGGGTTCAGTTTCACCTTCGGCAGCCCCTCTGATTGTGCTGCCATCTGTTTCACTTTGGTGAGCATTGATGCTGGGCATTCTTGCTTACTCAATACAACCAGTACACCACCTTCATCAGCAATGCGTTTCATTGCTGTGGGCAGGGTCCACTGAGATGCACCTGAGTGAAGAATATCTTTAAATGTATCTTGCAGGTGTACACGTACCAGAGTCGGCTCACCCGCAACTACCTCACCTTTCTGTAAGGCATAATGAACTTGGTTATCGATAGTGTCACGGTAAGTGATCATCTCAAAGTCACCAAACTCTGTCGGTAGTGTACATTGAGCTACACGCTCAATGGTAGTTTCGTTGTTATTTCGGTACTCAATAAGATCAGCAATCGTACCGAGTTTTAAATCATGTTGCTCCGCAAAGACTTCAAGATCTGGACGGCGTGCCATCGTGCCATCTTCATTGAGAATTTCAACAATGACACTTGAAGGCTCATGGCCTGCTAAACGAGCAATGTCACAACCGGCTTCGGTATGACCCGCGCGCGCAAGTACACCACCTTCTTGTGCCATCAACGGAAAGATATGACCGGGCATGACAATATCGGAAGCCGAAGCATCAGCAGCAACAGCCGCTTGAACAGTACGCGAGCGATCAGCCGCAGATATTCCGGTTGTAACACCTTCTGCCGCTTCAATTGAAACCGTAAAGTTGGTGCTGAACTGCTCGGTGTTATCCTGAACCATTAATGGTAGGTTCAACTGCTTACAGCGAGCTTGGGTCAATGTTAAACAAATAAGGCCACGACCAAACTTCGCCATAAAGTTAATGGCATCAGGGGTGATCTTGTCGGCTGCGATAATTAAATCGCCTTCATTCTCACGATCTTCATCGTCCATAAGGATCACCATCTTACCCAGACGGATATCTTCAATGATGTCCTTTGCACTGCTTAATGCCATAACAATACCTTTATTTAACCTTGTATCCAGCTCTAGTAACCAAGGAATCCGCTTTTCGCCAGCAGACCCATAGTGACTTCTGATTTTTGTTCTGCCGCCTTGTCACCGAGCATTAAACGCTCAAGGTAACGAGCAATCACATCCACTTCAAAATTGACCTTATGGCCAACCTTGAATGATTCCATGGTCGTTTCTGCCGCGGTATGCGGTACGATAGTTAACTTGAATTCATCGCCACGAATAGCGTTCACCGTCAGGCTAATGCCATCAATGGATACCGAGCCTTTTTCAGACACGTATTTAGCCAAGTGAGCCGGTGCTTTGACCCAAAACTCAATCGCACGGCCAGTATGATTGCGCTCGATAATTTCAGCAACATCATCAATATGGCCTGACACCATGTGACCGCCAAAGCGTGTGGTCGGCAGCATCGCTTTCTCTAAATTGGCTTTCTGCCCTGCGCGATAACTTGCAAACGCAGTGCGCTTCAATGTTTCCAGAGATAGATCGGCCACATAACCCGAGCCTGTCAGCTCGACAACAGTCAGACACACGCCATTGGTTGCAATGCTATCGCCCAATTTTACATCGGATAAATCCAACGTGGCTGAATCAACCGTTACAGAAATATCTTTCCCTTTTGGGGTTAGGGCTGTAATCGTTCCTACAGCTTCGATAATGCCAGTAAACATGGAAACCTTTCTTTCTTATATGTCATTGAGTCGGGCTGTGATCCGAATGTCGGGTCCAACCATACGCACATCAGTAATTGTCAGTTCAGGAACATCAGACATTGCTAACAATCCCTTAAGCTCAACTAAACCTCGGCTATCACCCCCCATCAACTTAGGGGCTTGATATAAAATTAACTCATCAACCAAACCTGCCGCTAATAGGCCACCAGCCAATTTGGCACCCGCTTCCACCCAGATATGATTAATGTCATGAGCAGCGAGCTCGACCATGAGTGCGTCAAGATCAATACCACCCTGAGTATTGTCTGGAGTGGTCATCACTAATTGTTCAACATTTGCAGGCCAAGGTACACTGTCAGCCTGATGACGAACAAGCATGATCTCACCCGGTAAACCAATTAAATGATGGTTCGGTGTTACTCGGTTCTGGCTATCAATAACAACACGTCTAGGCTGGCGTAGATTTGCCTCTGGATAGTGCCGATGGGTCTCATCACCCAGCTCTTTCCAACGAATATTCAACGATGGATCGTCAGCCAGTACAGTTGCGCTGGTTGACAATATTGCCCCCGCTTTAGCGCGGTAGCGCTGAACATCAGCCCGTGCTGCCGGGCCGGTGATCCACTTGCTTTCACCATTGGCTAAGGCTGTCCTACCATCAAGGCTAGCGGCTAATTTCAGCTGCACAAACGGCTTACCGGTTTTCATTCGCTTGATAAACCCCGGATTCAGCGCTTTTGCATCTAGCTCTAACAGGCCAGTTTGTACTTCAATGCCTGCTACCTGTAACATTTCAATGCCACGGCCAGCGACTTTCGGATTCGGATCAACCATGGCACATACCACGCGGCCAACACCAGCTTCAACCAAAGCTTTGGCACACGGCGGCGTTCGGCCAAAATGCGAACAAGGCTCAAGGGTGACATATGCGGTTGCACCCCGAGCTCTCTCTCCAGCAGCTCTTAATGCAAACACTTCTGCATGAGGTTGCCCGGCCTGATAATGATAGCCTTCACCCACGATTTCTTCTTCGTGAACAATTACACAGCCAACATTCGGGTTCGGTGCCGTCGTAAATAGACCGCGTTTTGCCAGTTCAATGGCTCGGCGCATCATAGCGTGGTCAATAGGTGAGAACATCTGACTTCGATATATCTAAGGCTAACCGGAGCCGTAACTCCGGTAGCAATTTATTTTTCTAATTTGGCAATTTCTTCGCCAAACTCACGAATATCTTCAAAACTGCGATAGACAGAAGCAAAGCGGATATAAGCCACTTTATCCAGCTCTTTCAACGCCTCCATCACTAGATTACCAATCATATCAGATGGTACTTCACGTTCACCGGTTGCTCGCAGACGTGACTTAATAGTATTGATGGCACGTTCAATATCATCGGCGCTCACTGGTCGTTTTTCCAGTGCACGTTGAATACCGCCACGCAGTTTTTCTTCATTAAACGGGTCACGGTTGCCATTGGTTTTTATCACTCTTGGCATAACCAGTTCGGCTGTTTCAAACGTAGTATAACGCTCGCTACACGCCAAGCATTGACGTCGGCGACGAACTTGATGACCATCAGCCACCAAGCGGGAATCAATTACCTTGGTGTCATTTGCACCACAAAAAGGACAATGCATCTTGCCTCCTAATTTTCGTCATCCCAGTGTAACTCATTTCATTACGTTATAGAGAGCTTTAGGCGGTTTTTCTCTGGGTTTAATAAAATTTAGAAGTGAAATGGATATTGTTCTATAGATATTAAAAAGGCCCGCATGAATGCGGGCCCAAGAGATTTCAAGTTTTCATTACTGTTTAAGCAATAATCACCTTGTGATTAAGCGTAAACTGGCAGGCGCTTACAGATCTCAAGTACCTTCGCTTTTGTTGCTTCAAGTACTTCTGGCTTGTCCGTGTTGTCTAACACGTCACACATCCAGCCAGCAAGCTGCTTAGCATCATCTGCGGTAAAGCCACGGCGAGTAATGGCAGGAGTACCAACTCGGATACCCGATGTTACAAACGGGCTACGCGGGTCATTCGGTACACTGTTTTTGTTTACCGTAATGTTCGCAGCACCAAGTGCAGCATCTGCTTCTTTACCAGTGATACCTTTATCGATAAGGTCAACAAGGAACAAGTGGTTTTCAGTGCTGCCAGATACAATCTTGTAACCGCGCTCAAGGAATTCACCCACCATCACTTTGGCGTTTTCAACAACGCGAGCCTGATACTCTTTGAACTCTGGCTCCATCGCTTCTTTGAAAGCAACCGCTTTAGCAGCAATTACGTGCATTAGCGGACCACCTTGGCCACCAGGGAAAACAGCTGAGTTCAGCTTCTTATAAAGATCTTCACCTTCACAAGACAGAATTAGACCGCCACGTGGACCTGCTAGTGTTTTATGCGTAGTCGTGGTCACAACGTGTGCGTGTGGAACAGGGTTCGGGTAGACACCAGCTGCGATAAGGCCAGCAACGTGTGCCATATCAACGAAGAAGTACGCACCGACTTTATCTGCGATTTCGCGCATACGCGCCCAATCACACACTTGTGAATATGCAGAGAAGCCACCGATGATCATCTTCGGTTTGTGCTCGAGTGCCAATGCTTCCATCTCTTCGTAGTCAATTTGACCAGCTTCATCAATACCGTAAGGAATGATGTTGTAAAGTTTACCCGAGAAGTTCACAGGAGAACCGTGAGTCAAGTGACCACCGTGTGCTAGGCTCATACCCAAAACAGTATCACCAGCATTTAGCAGTGCCATGTAAACTGCATTATTTGCCTGAGAACCTGAGTGCGGCTGTACGTTCGCGTATTCTGCACCAAATAGCTCACATGCACGATCGATCGCCAGCTGTTCTGCTTTATCGACAAACTCACAGCCACCGTAGTAGCGCTTGCCTGGATAACCTTCAGCATATTTGTTCGTTAGCTGAGAGCCTTGTGCTTCCATTACTCGTGGGCTGGTGTAGTTTTCAGAGGCAATTAATTCAATGTGCTCTTCCTGACGCGCAGTTTCTTCCTGAATAGCTGCAAACAGTTCAGCATCATAATTGGCAATGTTCATCTCGCGCTTTAGCATCTGTATCTCCTGACTCAGATTATATTCGTACCTTTCTGCTCAAAAATTCAATTTTTCACACTTGAGACAAATCGGTTATAAACATACATTTCGGGCAAACAACAAAAATTAGCAAAGCTAGGCGCCACGTGGACGCAAACGTTTTCGTCATGCTTGTATATAAGGCTGCATTTTACAGAATTTGATCTAAATCAGGTAGCCCTAAAGTAACTTTTTATTATTATTTATTTCAATGATGGTATGAATTGTTTTCATCTTGGTGAACCAACACTCAACAACTGACATATTTGCGTTTCATTTTTTACAAGAAAATAGCGAATATATTTTTTTACATTCTCGTCTCAAATTATGTACACCTAACGAAAGACTCTTTTTCTCATAATATTCCGCTTTTAGTCATTGCGCTTTATCATGGCGCCCTTAACTATAAAGGAGCGTTGTTTTGAGCGGTTACCATCATTCATTAAAAGAAAATATCATTGCCATCCTTACGGGTACTTTCATCGTTTCTCAGGGTGTTTTCTTTTTGCAGCAGGCTGATTTATTAACCGGTGGAACAACAGGTTTAGCCTTGCTTGCTAGCCAGTTTATTGATCTTTCATTTGGTCAGTTATATTTTCTGATGAACACACCTTTCTACCTCATGGCATGGTTTCGCATGGGCAAAAGCTTTGCGGTTACCAGCATTATCTCAGGCGGAATGGTTTCACTCATTACAGATAACTTACATCACGTACTTGAAATCAGCCGTCTTGAACCGCTCTACTGCGCGATTATCGGTGGGTTATTAATGGGTCTAGGCATGCTGATCCTATTCCGCCACAAAACCAGCCTTGGCGGTTTCAATGTCTTGGTACTGTTTTTACAGGAAAAATTTGGCTGGTCGGCAGGAAAGCTTCAAATGGGGATTGATATCAGTATTCTGGTTGCATCATTCTTCTTGGTAAACCCGATGGTTTTACTCTTCTCAATCATCGGTGCCTTCATGTTGAATTTAGTCCTGGCGATGAACCATAAGCCTGGCCGCTACAGCAGCGAGCTAAAGCCGCAAACGAGTACCTAAGTTAATTTTGCGACAGACAAAACAAAAAAGGCTTGCCAATTTGGCAAGCCTTTTTTCATGTATTGCGTACGCCCAATCATTTCTGATCTCAGGCAAGCAGAAGAAGGTAATTTGTATGAGGGTGAAGGAATTTCGCTCAAGAACGCAGAGGAAGCACTTAGTTCACACCTAGCAAGTCAACTCTGGCTAAACTGTTTCATTCTCTGGCAAAGAGGAAGCGCGGAGTTTATAAGGCATAAATGAGCACTTCCGATACCGCCAGAGGATGAAACAGCGACGACAGAGAGGACTTTAGATCGCGTCCTCGTCTTCCTCACCCGTCCTGATCCGCACCACACGCTCGACATCAAACATGAAAATTTTGCCATCACCAATTTTGCCTGTTTGGGCGGTTTCGATGATCGTGTCGATACATTGCTCTGCAACTTCATCAGACACCACAATTTCAAGTTTTACTTTTGGCAAAAAATCGACCATGTACTCAGCACCACGGTACAATTCCGTATGCCCTTTTTGACGCCCAAAGCCTTTAACCTCAGAAACGGTCATACCAGTGATCCCGACATCGGCGAGGGCTTCGCGAACATCATCAAGCTTAAATGGCTTAATAATGGCTTCAATTTTTTTCATCTTCATCATCCTTTGCTGAGCAGAGGTCACTGGCGTGTATTTCGATAAGAGACGACATCATCGACGCCAACTGCCTGATTAATATTGATTACAGTATACCAAATGGAACGTTTGAGGTTCAGTGTTTTTCAATTGGTAATACAACATCGGTGTCCATCATTTTTAGCAGGACCACGACAGCAAAAATAAGCACAGAGCTATTTAAAATGACGACCGAAAACGGCCGAAGATCTGAGCTTACAAGCGAAGGCAGATAGGGGATCATGCTGTAACCGAAAAACATCGTTACGGCAGGAATAAAGAAATATAACGGGATAAATCCCCAGCGACGTCCTCGGGCGAGGCCGACGGAAGCAAGAATGCCTGATAACAATACCAAAATAGCAATAATGCTTGGCACAATACCGACTTGCTTAAAGCTCATGACTGTTGCGAACGTATCCGCATACCGAAGTAAACAAATCATCACGAGCACTGCCAACCCTTTACCTGCGTTGGCTAAACCATTCCGTTGGTTGTCCATTTTAGTCTCTTCCATGAAAGCAGATAGGATAAATCTAAAAAATATAAGCACATCTCCTATGTGGCTATATTCAGTAGTACAATACAATATGACTCAAAGATTTATGTGTTACACATACTCCTCACTAATTGTTTAGACACATATTTTAGTTATAGTTCCGATCAATACTTTGATCTATACATGCAATACATTGAATGGTTATAAATAGTTAGTAATGTGTTTTCACAAGATCAACAAAACCACCTAACGTTCTGACGACGCGTGTTGTCACCTTCGTCTCATACCGGTGGCGATTCAACCATACCGCTTTTAAGCCAACTTGCTTTGCCGCTTCCGCATCGTTCATTGGATGGTTGCCAATAAACCAACACTCATGGGCATTTTCCTTTGCTAACCTGACTGCCTGTTGGAATATATGCGCATCTGGTTTTGCCACACCAACCTGCTCCGAGGTTACAACAAAGCGGAAAAACTCACTGATATTGGTATCTTGAAGCTTCGCTTCCTGCTGAAAAGTGAAGCCATTGGTGATAACGGCCAGTGGTGAAATCGTTTGAAGTTGTGTTAACGCAGGCAATACATCAGGAAATAGCCGCCAGTGTTGACGATAAATTTGGTAATACTCACCAATTAAATTATCTGCCTGCTCATTACTTAAGGGCTTTTTGAATAGCTCACTGATCCGTGCTCGGCGCAAACCTTCAAAATTCAATTCACCAGCTCGCCAGCGAACACGTTGCCGATCGGTAATGTCACGCCAAACCGTTTCAGGTGATTGCAGACAGCCATCAATAAGATCATGAGGATATCGTGCAATAAAAGTGCGAATTGCATCTTGCTCAGCACCATCATGATCAAGCAACGTATTATCAAGATCAAAAAAAATCATGTCGCCTCTCCCCTATCTAACTGATATTCAGCTTAATCATACTCTTGCAATTTAGGCGAGGAATTTATTAAAAATTTGCTACTAAAAACAAAAAGCCGCTCATATGAGCGGCTTTTTTAATCAGTTAGCTTTCGCTTAGCCAATATTGACACGAGCATTACGGAACATGCGCATCCATGGGCTGTTCTCGTTCCAGTCATCTGGATGCCATGAATTAGCAACAGTACGGAATACACGCTCAGGGTGCGGCATCATAATAGTTACGCGACCGTCTTGCGTAGTTAAACCGGTAATACCATTTGGTGAACCATTCGGGTTTGCCGGGTAGTTCTGCGTTACATTACCGTAGTTATCAAGGTAACGTAGGGCAACCGTACCAGATTGCTCAATCGCATTCAGGTGCTCGCCATTACGCACTTCAACACGACCTTCACCATGAGAAACCGCGATAGGCATACGAGAGCCAGCCATACCATTGAAGAACAATGAATCACTTTGCTGAACTTCAACTAAGCTGAAGCGTGCTTCAAAGCGTTCTGATTCGTTGCGCACAAAGCGTGGCCACAAATCGGCACCTGGAATTAATTCACGCAGGTTCGACATCATCTGACAACCGTTACAAACACCTAGTGCAAAGGTATCGTTGCGATGGAAAAAGCGTTCAAACTGGTCACGTGCCATATTATTAAACAGCACTGATTTCGCCCACCCTTCACCGGCACCAAGTACATCACCGTATGAGAAGCCACCACATGCAACCAAGCCATTAAAGCCTTCTAGCTGAACATTGCCCGAGAGAATATCACTCATGTGAACGTCTTTCGCTTCAAAGCCAGCACGGTCAAATGCCGCAGCCATCTCAACGTGTGAGTTAACACCCTGCTCACGTAAGATAGCCATTTGTGGCTTCGCGCCCAAGTTGATTGCAGGAGCAATAAACGGCGCAGCAACATCTTCATTGATGTCGAACGTTAGTTTGGTGTTCAAGCCAGGATCTTGCGTGTCTTTTTTCGCTTCAAACTCTTGCAGTGCACCTGCAGGGTTATCACGCATTGCCTGCATTTGATAAGTCGTTTCAGCCCAGATAGTACGTAACTCGGTACGACTCTGCTCTAGAACACGGTCGTTGCCATTCCAAATACGAACGACATCCTCATCAATCACAGTACCAAGCACATGGCTACAAGCTTCGAGACCATTAGCGGCTAATACAGCCTGTACGGACTCTAAGTCTTCCGTACGAACTTGAACAACCGCACCTAGCTCTTCGTTGAATAGCATTGCTAGGACATCGTCACATTGATCGCCAGCTGTAGTGTTCAAATCGACTTCAACACCGGTATGACCGGCAAAGGCCATTTCAGCTAAGGTTACATACAAACCACCATCACCGCGGTCATGGTAAGCCAGTAGCTTCTCGTCGCGTACTAATGCCTGAACAGCATTGAAGAAGCCTTTCAGTAATTCTGGGCTATCAACATCTGCCGGCTTATCACCAAGTTGCTTGTAAACCTGTGCCAGTGCTGTTGCACCAAGGCGGTTTTGGCCACAACCTAAATCGATAAGTAATAAACTTGAGTCACCTTTATCTGTACGTAGCTGTGGTGTCACAGTCTTACGAACATCTTCAACGCGACCAAACGCAGTAATAACCAGTGACAATGGTGAAGTCACTTCTTTCTCTTCACCGTTTTCTTCCCACTTGGTTTTCATTGACATGGAGTCTTTACCAACCGGGATTGTCAGGCCAAGCGCTGGACACAGTTCTTCACCAATCGCTTTAACGGCTTCATATAGACCCGCATCTTCACCAGGGTGACCCGCTGGTGACATCCAGTTAGCCGACAGGTTAATACGCTTCATATCACCAATATCTGCACTTGCGATGTTAGTGATTGCTTCACCAACTGCAAGGCGAGCTGATGCGCCAAAATCAAGCAGAGCAACAGGCGTACGCTCACCCATCGACATCGCTTCGCCGTGGTAAGTATCGTAGCTCGCAGCGGTTACTGCACAGTTAGCCACTGGTACCTGCCAAGGGCCAACCATTTGGTCGCGAGCAACAAGGCCTGTTACCGTACGGTCACCAATGGTGATCAGGAAGGTTTTTTCAGCGACTGCTGGTAGGCGAAGGACACGCTGAGTCGCCTCTGCTAGCTCGATACCAGAGCGGTCAATTGCCTGACCTTCAACTTTCAGTGTTTTCGCGTCACGGTGCATCTTCGGCGCTTTACCCAATAGAATATCCATTGGCATATCGATTGGTGTATCGTCGAAGTGGCTATCTTCAAGTGTTAGGTGCCGCTCTTCAGTCGCTTCACCCACAACCGCATACGGTGCACGTTCACGCTGACAAATCGCATCAAATGCCGCCATGTTTTCTGGCGCAATGGCCATTACATAGCGTTCTTGTGATTCGTTACACCAGATCTCTAGCGGGCTCATGCCTGGTTCATCGTTTGGTACATCACGTAGCTGGAATTTACCGCCACGCTCACCATCATCAACAAGCTCAGGTAATGCATTTGAGATACCGCCCGCGCCCACATCGTGGATAAAGGCGATTGGGTTATCGTCACCCATCTGCCAGCAACGGTCGATCACTTCCTGACAACGACGTTCCATTTCTGGGTTTTCACGTTGTACTGAAGCAAAATCAAGGTCTTCAGCCGATTGACCAGAAGCCATTGATGATGCTGCACCGCCGCCAAGACCGATGTTCATCGCAGGACCACCCAGTACGATCAGTTTCGCACCTACAGGGATCTCTTTCTTCTGAACGTGATCTGCACGGATATTACCCATACCACCAGCAATCATGATTGGCTTGTGGTAACCGCGTACTTCTTCGCCATTGTGTGACGTAACTTTCTCTTCGTAAGTACGGAAGTAACCAAGTAGGTTTGGACGACCAAATTCGTTGTTGAATGCCGCGCCACCCAGAGGGCCTTCAAGCATAATGTCTAACGCAGTAACGATACGGCCCGGCTTACCAAAGTCCGTTTCCCAAGGCTGTTCAAAACCAGGAACACGCAGGTTAGAAACCGTAAAGCCAACCAAACCCGCTTTTGGCTTACCACCAATACCCGTTGCGCCTTCATCACGGATTTCACCGCCTGAACCTGTTGATGCGCCCGGCCATGGTGAGATTGCCGTTGGGTGGTTATGCGTTTCTACTTTCATCAAGATATGTGCAGCTTCTTGATGGTAGTTATATTGACGAGATTCTGGGTTCGGGAAGAAACGACCCACTTCAGAGCCTTCCATTACTGCGGCATTATCTTTGTATGCAGACAGAACGTGCTCGTTATTTTTCTCGTAGGTGTTTTTGATCATCTTAAACAGTGACTTTTCTTGATCAACACCGTCGATCGTCCAGTCAGCATTAAAGATTTTATGACGACAGTGCTCTGAGTTCGCTTGAGCAAACATCATCAGTTCGATGTCATTCGGATTGCGACCCAGTTTAGTGAAGTTTTCCACTAAGTAGTCAATTTCGTCTTCTGCTAATGCCAAACCCAGTGTTACGTTTGCTTCTTCTAGGGCTTTGCGGCCACCAGCCAGAATATCAACCGATTTCACAGGTGCAGGTTCAGCTTGAACGAACAAGGCTTGTGCTGCTTCAAACTCACCGAAAACCACTTCCATCATACGGTCGTGGATCAGGCCTTTTAGCTCTTCAATGTGTTCATTCGTTAGTGTTGCCGTAGTTTCTACGTAATACGCTGTACCGCGTTCTAAGCGATTAACATTGCTTAAACCACAGTTGCGGGCGATATCAGTTGATTTAGAAGACCATGGCGAGATAGTTCCCGGACGAGGCGTAACCAGTAGCAGCAAGCCAGTCGGCTCGTGCTCTGCAATCGTTGGACCGTAGGTTAGCAGGCTCGCAAGCTTACTTTGCTCGTCAGCATTCAGCGGTGCTGATACATCAGCAAAGTGCATAAACTCAGCATAAATGCCTGACACAGGCAGATCTAATTCGCGGCAACGCTCTAGTAGCTTATTAACGCGAAACTCAGATAGTGCGGGTGAACCACGCAAAATTTCCATGTGCGAACGTCTCTCGATTAGCAGTTGAATGAAGGTGATATTGGCCTAACCCCCAGCACTATTCTGGGATAATTACGTCAATCTCACCTCGCTTTACAAAATATTCAAAGGCGATGTGCTCATGATGTGGCGTAGTATAAGGGAAAAAAATTTGTGACGTAACACCTGACGCAACCGTTTGCGTGTTTTTTTTTCAATTGTTCGAAAAAAACTGATAATTTGCCGATAACTTTGCGGATCCGCTGAGCTTTGGTATAAAGAACACCCTACTATTACGTGAGCATAGTTTGTTGAGCATTAACCGACCGATTATTCAGCTACAGCGTTTTACCGCTGTACTCTTTAGCCTACTGTTATTGAGTGGCTGTCTCTGGCAAGAAGAACCTCGCACCGATCTTGAGCGTATACGTGAAGATGGTGTACTTCGTGTCGGAACACTCAATAATCAACTCTCTTATTATATTGGCAGTGAAGGTCCAACCGGCCTTGATTACGAAATTGCTCGCCTTTTTGCCGAGAAGCTCGGCGTAAAGCTTGAAATGAAGCCTATGTTCACCTTATCTCGGCTTTTTCCTGCCCTTGAGCGTAATGAGGTCGATCTGCTCGCAGCAGGCTTAACCATGACCGATGAGCGCTTAGCAAATTTTCGAGCTGCACCAGCTTATTATTATGCCAGTCAAAAAGTCGTGTATAAAAAAGGCCAATGGCGCCCTAGAAGCCTGAGTGATCTTGCGCAGAATAAAGGTAGCTTTACCATTGTCAAAGGCTCAAGTTACGAACTCACACTGCAAGCACTTAAACAGCAATACCCAACATTAGAATGGAATGCCGTTGAAGAAACCGATAATGATGAATTACTACGTCAAGTTGCAGCGGGCGAATTAGACTATACGATGGCTGATTCTGTTGAAGTCGCTCTCAACCAGCGTATTAATCCTGATGTTACGACAGCCCTTGAGCTTACAGAAGATGAACCCATTGCTTGGTTTATCAATCAAACCAACGATGAC
The DNA here is from genome assembly GCF_050336695.1 of Photobacterium minamisatsumaniensis. NCBI lineage: Bacteria > Pseudomonadati > Pseudomonadota > Gammaproteobacteria > Vibrionales > Vibrionaceae > Photobacterium > Photobacterium minamisatsumaniensis. The sequence continues at coordinate 159,693 of NZ_JAKJSI010000012.1, forward strand.
AGCTTATATGGCTTGCTCATTGAATTCTTTGGTGAGATCCAACAAAGCGGTGAACTCGCGAAGCTTGAAGAAAAATACTTAGGCCATGTCGACTCGTTTGATTACGTTGATACCCGCGCTTTCTTACGCGCTCTTGAGAGTACGCTTCCCCAGTGGCAAGGGCTCTTTAAACAATATGCTAACGAATTTGACTGGCGCTTAATCGCGGCGCTGTCGTATCAAGAATCACACTGGAACCCTCGAGCCGTTTCGCCAACAGGGGTGCGCGGCATGATGATGTTAACCCTCCCGACAGCGAAATCAGTAGGAGTACAAAATCGTCTTGACCCAGAGCAAAGTATTCGTGGCGGTGCGCTATACCTACGCAAGATGATCAACCGTATTCCTGACAGCGTAGAAGAACATGAAAAAGTCTGGTTTGCCCTTGCTTCATACAACGTTGGCTTTGGCCACCTGATGGATGCTAGACGCTTAACCAAAACACAAGGCGGCAACCCTGACGCATGGAGTGATGTTAAGCAACGTTTACCATTACTACGACAGCGCCAGTATTACCAGCACACTCGCTATGGCTATGCACGCGGTGATGAGGCACTCAATTATGTTGAGAATATCCGTCGCTATTACCAAAGCATTGTGGGCTATGAACAAACACATAGCCAAAGCCCTCAGCAAGACGAAATTGCGCTCATTGATGGCCTGCACACCATTACGCCGCCCGCAACATCAACGGCACAAAGTACGCTCGCAGAAGGTGATAGCACCATAGAGCAGAATAGCGCACCAGTAAAAACCGCCAGCCAGTAATACGCGGTGATATACCGAAAAAATGATATACAGAAACAAGTGATATACAGATACAGAAAAAGGGCCAAAGGCCCTTTTTTTGTATCTACTTTTATACAACGAGTATATAGCCCACTTTAACGTCGCTACCCTTTCTCCGCCGCTTGTCGTGCTTTTTTCTCGGCTTTCTTTTCCGCTCGTCGACGCTTAAAAAACGCTTGAAGCTGTGCTCGGCACTCATCAGCCAATAGACCAGATTCAATGGCGACATGGTGGTTCACTTGCTCATAGTCAAGTAAGTTCATGATGCTGCCTGCCGCCCCTGTTTTTAAATCAGGAGCACCAAAGATCACTTTACCAATTCGACTATGTACCATAGCACCTGCACACATTGGGCATGGCTCTAGCGTGACATACAGTACTGCATCTAACAGACGGTAATTCTGTAGTACTTGCCCAGCCTGGCGTAAAGCCATGATCTCGGCATGAGCCGTCGCATCGTGTTGGGTTATCGAACGGTTCCAACCTTCACCAACCACTTGACCGTTGTGCACAATGACCGCACCAACTGGCACCTCGCCCTCAGCTTCGGCTTTTTCTGCCAAAACCATTGCGCGACGCATAAAATCTTCATCACTGTCGTTATGTTGATGATGTTGGTTTAACTCTGTCATCTGTATGCTCTAAACGGATCATTGTTTTGTTGGGGCGACGATTATACCCAAACCTCTATAAGATGCGAGGTTATCACTGTCGACTCATTCCCGACTCGATAATGAACTCGCCAGAAAATCAACCAACAGCCGGACTTTCGGCGATAGGTGGCGGTTGTGTGGGTACAGCGCCCAGATCCCCTCATCAGCCTCTTGAAAATTATCCAATACCGGCACTAACTCTCCTGACGCCAAATCGTCAGCAATATAATAATCAGGTAGCTGAACTAAGCCGATGCCTTTTAAGGCTGCATCTCGTAGTGCAAAGCCGCTATTACAGCGTAAATTACCAGAAACCCTCACACTACGCTCTTTATCTGCTTCTTGAAAACGCCAGTGATCATGGTTACCCACCAAGCAATTATGGTGGCGCAACTCTGATAACGAATGGGGAATGCCGTACTTTTCGAGATACGCCGGTGCTGCGCACGTATATTGAGTTCGAGCAGTCAGCTTCTTCGCCATCATTGAGGAACTGCTTAATTTACCAAGCCGGATCGCCAAATCAAAGCCACCCTCGACTAAATCAATCTGACGGTTTGTTAGATCCATCATGACTTCGATTTCGGGATATTGCAGCATAAAATCGGCGACCAACGGCATCACATATTGCTCACCATACGTTACCGGTGCAGTCAGCTTAACACTGCCTTGAGGTGCGCCTCGGCGATCGCTGATCGCCCGCTCGGCTTCTTCTAAACCATCTTGCAGCTGGCGGCAATGACGATAATAAATCCCCCCTTCTTCAGTTAGCGAGACTTTGCGTGTTGTTCGGTAAAACAGTTTGGTATTAAGCCGGTTTTCTAACGCACTAACCTGACGGCTAACCTGAGCAGTAGAAATACCTAACTGCTTAGATGCCATAGTAAAACTCTCGGATTCAGCGACGGCAACAAACTCTGATACCCCTTCCCATAAAAACATAGCAGCCAATTATTACCATTTAGTAAAAGTCATTTGCATTATAGTGCGATTATCATTCAGTTAGAAACAAATATACTACTCAACATAAAATAATAACCCAGTAACGCATTTACCAGTTCGTGGTTATACAAAATCTCACCTACTTTTATAGCTAGGCTAACGGTAGGAATTAAACAGGTCATCGACCCATACACAACAGAGAGAGTATTATGTCTGAACAGTTTATCAAATCTAAAGCAGCTATCGCATGGGGTCCAAACCAGCCCCTTTCTGTAGAAGAAGTCGATGTCATGCTGCCGAAGAAAGGTGAAGTACTTGTCCGTATTATCGCAACAGGTGTTTGCCACACAGATGCGTTTACTCTCTCGGGCGATGATCCTGAAGGAATTTTCCCTGCGATTCTTGGCCATGAAGGTGGCGGTATCGTTGAAATGATTGGTGAAGGCGTTACGAGTGTCGAAGTAGGTGATCACGTTATCCCACTTTACACCCCTGAATGTGGCGAATGTAAGTTCTGCAAATCAGGTAAAACGAATCTGTGTCAGCAAATTCGTGAAACTCAGGGTAAAGGCTTAATGCCTGACGGCACAACCCGCTTTTATAAAGATGGTCAGCCAATCTTTCACTATATGGGCTGCTCAACATTTTCTGAATACACCGTATTACCCGAAATATCATTAGCCAAAGTCAATAAAGAAGCGCCATTAGAAGAAGTGTGCCTACTCGGCTGTGGGGTTACCACAGGTATGGGTGCGGTGCTGAAAACCGCGAAAGTACAGAAAGGTGATACTGTCGCAATTTTCGGTCTTGGTGGTATTGGCTTGTCAGCCATTATTGGTGCAACGATGTCAGGTGCTAGCCGTATCATTGGGGTAGATATTAACGAAAGTAAATATGCCCTTGCCAAAGAGCTTGGTGCTACAGACTGTATCAACCCAAAAGACTACGATAAGCCAATTCAAGATGTGATCGTTGAAATGACTGACGGCGGTGTTGATTTTTCTTTCGAATGTATCGGTAATGTCAATGTCATGCGCTCTGCACTTGAGTGCTGCCATAAGGGCTGGGGAGAATCCGTGATAATCGGTGTTGCTGGTGCTGGCCAAGAAATTGCTACCCGACCATTCCAACTCGTCACTGGTCGCGTATGGCGTGGTTCTGCCTTTGGTGGCGTAAAAGGCCGTTCAGAGCTACCTGAAATTGTTGATCGCTACATGGCGGGTGAATTCAAACTTGATGATTTCATTACTCACACCATGGGGCTTGACGCCATCAATGACGCCTTCGACCTAATGCACGAAGGCAAGAGTATCCGCTCTGTCATCCACTACGACAAATAATTAATCAAATATAGCAGGGTGCTGAATGTACCCTGCGCAGTTTCGAGAACAGATATGACCATAGAAAACATTAGTTGTAATAAACAGTTTGGCGGTTGGCATAAGCAATATACTCACCGCTCTGAGGTGTTAGGCTGTGACATGCGCTTCGCAATTTACTTGCCACCACAAATTGCATTAGGTGAAAAAGTACCCGTTTTATATTGGCTATCAGGCCTAACCTGTACCGATGAAAACTTTATGCAAAAAGCGGGCGCTCAACGTTTAGCGGCTGAACTAGGTATCGCGATTGTCGCCCCTGATACCAGCCCTCGTGGTGAAGGTGTTGCAGATGATCCTGAAGGTGCATATGACTTCGGTTTAGGTGCTGGTTTTTATGTCAATGCAACCGAAGCGCCATGGAGCCGTCATTACCATATGTATGATTATGTGGTAAATGAATTGCCATCATTGGTTGAGGCGCATTTCCCAGTTAGCCAACAACGTGCCATTAGCGGCCATTCAATGGGTGGGCATGGTGCCCTAATGATTGCTCTACGTAATCCATCGCGCTATAGCTCTGTATCGGCCTTTAGCCCAATCAGCAATCCAATCAATTGCCCATGGGGTCAAAAAGCATTGGCTGGTTATTTAGGTAAAGATACCGCTAACTGGAAACAATACGACAGTACAGAGTTACTCAAACAAAGTAAAAAGGTGATCCCTGCATTAGTTGACCAAGGCGATCAAGATGGCTTTTTAGAAGAGCAACTAAAACCAGAAACGCTAGTCGCTGCTGCCGAATCGGTTGATTATCCATTAGAGCTGAGAATGCAAGAAGGCTATGATCATAGCTACTACTTTATCTCCAGCTTTATTGATGATCACCTGCGCTTCCACGCACAGTACCTGAAATAACAGGTTACTTAGATATAGCAAAAAGCCCGCAGCACTCACTAGCAATAAACTAGGGGCTGCGGGCTTTTTTTATTTCATTTCGCTAAAGCATCAATTAAAAGCCTAGCGGGATATTAAATGCGAAGAAAGCAACCAACAGTGACGTCCACACCGTTAGGAAGGCAATGGAGTAAGGCACCATCATCGCAATAACATCACCAAATGATAGCTCTGGCTTGTACTTACGCATAAAGGCCAGAATAACACCTGCATAACTCATCATAGGCGTGATTATATTGGTTGATGAGTCAGCAACACGGTAGGCTGCTGTCACCAGATCAGGTGTCATATTTGGGTTTACCTGATACAACATTGGTACAAAAATAGGGCCAAGCAGCATCCACTTCGACGTCAACCCCCCAACAAACAGGTTAATAACTGCCGTTGTCAGAATGAAACCAATGATCAGCAGAATTGGGAATTCCTGTAGTCCAAGCGCCCCCAAGAATGTCGCGCCTAGGTATGTCACATAAGTACCTAGCTGAGAGAAGCCAAGTAATGCAAGGAAATTATAACAGAAGAACGTTAGCACCAAGATATAGCCCATGGTGTTCATTTGGCTAACCATGGCCTTTACTACATCTTGCAGTGATTTAAATTTACCCGTCGCACCACCAAAGAAAATACCCACAACCGCAAAGACCATCGCGATAAGTAGAATCACATTATCTAGGTATGGCGTAACTTCACGGCCAGCGTCGTTGGTGTAGGTTGCCAGTGGCCCCATAGCTAAAGCAGCAACAGCAGCTAACGCGAGGAGCAGACCAATACCTGCCGCTTTCAGGCCCTTATTCTCGACGTCAGATACTTGGAAATCATCCAGGTTTAAATCTTCTGGTAGTTGATAAGACATCTTTTCAAGACGAGGGGCGACAAAACGCGTTGTTACCCAAGCACCAAGACCTGCAAGTAGGAAAGTCGAAGTAAAGATGAAGAAGTAATGCATCGTCGCAGGGTTTAGCGCTTCACCCGCTGCATTTTCAAATGGGATCCCTTGAGACTCAGCAAAGATACGCGCATTGGCACCCAAGATAACATCAACAGGTGTTGCTGGAATTAAGTTAGCACTAAAGCCCGCAGACACACCAGCAAAACCAGCCGCCATACCTATCAGCGGGTTTTTTCCCAATCCCGCATAGAGCAATCCCGCTAACGGAATTAAGATCAAGTAGCCAGCATCTGTTGCAATTGAGCTCATGATGCCGAGGAAGACAACCAATAACGGTAGATAACGCTCATTGATACGTAGACCTACTTTCTTAATCACGGCAGAAAGTAATCCTGAGTTTTCAGCAATACCCACACCCAGCATTACGATTAAAATCACACCAAGTACGCCACCACCAAATGATAGCCAGTTCGTCAATAATGCGTTATCAAACATCCAGCGGACATTTTCGGTGTCTAGCATATTCTTAACCGTATGGGTGACCGCTCCTCCATCTGCGCCCGTTATTTCAAACTGAAGGCCACCAATTACCCCTGTCAATATTAAGCAGAAGGTAAACAGTGACATAAAGATAATCACGGGGTCTGGAATTTTCTTGCCTGCGCGCTCTATAAACGCAATTAGCCCCTTTGGGGCGGGAGCTGGAGTCATGGTTTCACTCATAATCGTACATCCTTACTACATCGATTGAGTTTTTATGTCGTATTAATTCGAAAAGTAACAAAATGAATCTGTAGAGTAAAACCTCGTAACACAAACAAATAAAGAGCAAACCACCAACATCAAGCAACAAATTAAGTATATACAACCATTGTTGACGTTAAAAAATAAAACAAAAGGCTGTAATTCAAGATATATACAGCATTTACCGCTAGCAATATAAAATATTGATTTTATTTTAAATATTACTATTTTATGTTGAGCGATGAGGGGTTATTGAGCGGATGAATGATTTGCCTGTAATAGGCATAACCACCTGATGAGCGTAAGGGGCATAAATATCTATGGATAAAAAAAGCCCCGCAGTGCGGGGCCTTATAATCAGCAAATAAATTACATGCCGTATGTATATGGTGCTTGGATACCTAGAGGAATACCAATTGCCCAGTAAATCAATAGGAAGATAGTCCAACCAATTAGCATTGCAATTGAGTAAGGCATCATCATTGATGCTAGTGAACCAATACCAGAGCTCTTCACGTAGCGCTGCATGTAAACAACAACTAGTGGGAAGAACACCATCATAGGAGAAATGATATTAGATACAGAATCACCAACACGGTAAGCGGCCTGAGTCAGCTCAGGAGAAATACCAACCGCCATCAGCATTGGAACCATGATAGGACCAATCAGTGCCCACTTAGCAGATGCAGAACCAACAAGTAAGTTAACAAACGCTGTTAGTAGAATCATACCAACGATAGTTATCTGACCAGGTAGGTTCATCGCTTGTAGAAGCTGAGCGCCTGATAGCGCCAGTAGCGTACCAAGGTTAGATTGAGTAAAGGCAACAAGGAACTGAGCAATAAAGAATGCCATTACCATGAAGCTACCCATGCTGCTCATGGTTGCAGACATTGATTTAATGATATCGTCGCTTGCTTTAAACGTACCTGCAACCCTACCGTATACCACACCAGGGATAACAAATAAGATGAAGATAAGCGGGACGATAGACTGCATTACCGGTGCGTTAAACGCCGTAATTTCACCAGCAGGGTTACGTAGTGGTGACGTTTCAGGGATCAACGACACAACTAGTATTGCGATACCAGCCATCATAGCCCAACCTGCGCGAGAGAAAGCTTTACTTTCTAGCTCAGAGAATGAACCCATGTCAGGTGCTTCTTCAGCATCTTCATCGATAGCCGTTTGAGCAAGGCGTGGTTCGATGACGCGGTCAGTAATGTACCAACCAATGCTCACGATAAGCAGAGAAGACATACCCGTAAAGAACAGGTTCGATAGTGGGTTAACGATATATGTCGGATCAAGAATTTGTGCAGCTTCTTGTGTGAAGCCAGCCAATAATGGGTCGATACCAGACGGGATAAAGTTAGCTGCAAAACCACCAGATACACCAGCAAACGCTGCTGCAATACCCGCTAGAGGGTGACGGCCTGCTGCATGGAAGATAATACCACCAAGCGGGATAACCAATACATAACCTGCATCAGCCGCTGTGTGCGAAACAATCGCAACCAAAATCAGCACAGGTGTGACGAATTTGGCTGGTGTAACGTTAAGCATTTTTTTCAGGCCAGTATTAATAAAGCCTGATGCTTCAGCAACACCGACACCTAGCATTGCAACCAGTACGATACCTAGTGGTGCAAACCCGGTGAAGTTAGTTACCATTGTTGCTAAGAAATTAGCGAAGGATTCACCAGTCAGTAGGTTGTTAACTTCAACGGCCTGGCCTGATACTGGGTGAATTAAACCAAATTCAAACTGTGAAAATACGGCGGAAAGAACCCAAACTAGGATCAAACCCCAAAAGAAGAGCAAGGCCGGATCTGGGATCTTATTACCTGTACGCTCAATAAAGTTAAGAAACTTATTCATCGCGCTTTGCGAGTCATCCGGCTTCTTGTTTACTGCTTGATTGCTCATGGGAACTCCATGGTCATTAGTGATGTTGTAAATGTGCGGCGCTGCATGTTGTCATTTTATCGCCGTCTATGTGACTTTTCTAAAAAAGAAAAGTGTTGCGGCGGATTGTAATGAAAAGTTCACTTAAAAACGCACGATCCACCAACCTTTCACAAAGAATCACGACCACATTTTGTAATGAAATATTAATACAACACATTACACCAACAAGCACGCTACAACCCCGCCAAGGAAGCGCAACAATGCTTTCATTTTTGTAAAAAATAGCCCTGTAATGATTTAAAAACGGATTACAAAGCCGCGTGCTACTCAAACATGCAAGTAAATATTTGTCATTAGAGTTTAGCCAAAAACAAAAGAAGCACCCTAAGGTGCTTCTTGAAAATTACGTGCTACAGCTACGTAAATCTAATCATTATGATTTAAGCAGGATTATTCCCACTCAATCGTTGCTGGTGGCTTACCAGAGATGTCATAAACAACACGGGAGATACCATCAACTTCATTAATGATACGGTTAGAAACCTTACCCAAGAAATCATATGGAAGGTGTGCCCAGTGTGCAGTCATGAAATCAATAGTTTCAACAGCACGAAGCGATACAACCCAATCGTATTTACGGCCATCACCCATCACGCCAACTGAGCGTACAGGTAGGAATACTGTAAATGCTTGAGAAACTTTGTTGTAAAGATCTGCATTGTGTAGTTCTTCAATGAAAATAGCATCTGCACGGCGTAGCAAGTCACAGTACTCTTTCTTCACTTCACCTAGTACACGAACACCTAGGCCAGGCCCAGGGAATGGGTGGCGATAAAGCATGTTGTACGGAAGACCTAACTCTAGACCAATCTTACGTACTTCATCTTTGAACAGCTCACGTAGTGGCTCAACAAGGCCCATTTCCATGTCATCAGGAAGACCACCCACATTGTGGTGAGATTTGATAACATGTGCTTTACCGTTCTTCGATGCTGCAGATTCAATAACATCAGGATAGATAGTACCTTGCGCTAGCCATTTTGCATTTTGCAGCTTTTTCGATTCTTCATCGAAGACATCGATAAATACGTGACCGATAATCTTACGCTTCGCTTCAGGATCATTCTCACCAGCTAGTGCAGAAAGGAAACGCTCTTCCGCTTTAACATGGACAATGTTCAAGCCAAAATGCTCACCGAACATATCCATAACCTGCTCACCTTCGTTTAAACGAAGCAGGCCGTTATCAACAAACACACATGTTAGTTTGTCGCCGATAGCACGGTGTAGCAGCATCGCCACAACTGATGAATCAACACCGCCAGATAAGCCAAGGATAACTTCATCGTCACCCACTTGCTTTTTAATGTTCTCGACAGCATCTTCAATGATATTGGCTGATGTCCACAGTTTTTCACAACCACAAATATTCAATACGAAGTTTTCAATAATGCGCATACCCTGGCGAGTGTGCGTTACTTCTGGGTGGAACTGAACACCATAGAAATTTTTCTCTTCGTTCGCCATCGCAGCAAACGGACAAGTATCTGTTTCTGCAACTTTTACGAAGTCAGAAGGGATTTCAACAACTTTATCGCCGTGACTCATCCATACATCAAGTAATGGTGCGCCATCTTCAGCAATTGCATCTTCAATATTTTTAAATAGACCTGTTGGCTCTACAATTTTAACTTGCGCATAGCCAAATTCACGTTCAGTCGAACCAGCAACTTTACCACCAAGCTGTTCAGACATGGTTTGCATGCCGTAACAAACGCCAAATACAGGTACACCCGCTTCAAATACATACTGTGGCGCACGAGGAGAATCAGCTTCAGTTACGCTTTCCGGACCACCTGAAAGAATGATGCCGTTTGGGTTGAAGTCACGGATATCGGCTTCATCAACGTCCCAGCTCCATAGCTCACAATAAACACCAATTTCACGAATACGGCGTGCAATAAGCTGAGTGTACTGAGAACCAAAGTCCAGAATAAGGATACGTTGTTCATGGATGTTTGTGATAGTGGTCATTATCGAGCAGTCTCAAAATAATTGAAATTTGGGGGCTTAAAAACGCCCCCGATTTTATACAAGTTTTCCGTTTAGGCAAACGTTTTCGTCAGGTGTACTCACACCTGATGAAAATTAACCCATACGGTAGTTTGGTGCTTCTTTTGTAATGGTCACATCATGGACGTGTGACTCTTTCATACCTGCGCCTGAAATACGAACAAACTCAGCTTTTGTACGAAGCGCTTCAATGGTAGGAGAACCTGTTAGACCCATGCTTGAACGTAAACCACCCATCTGCTGATGAACGATTTCTTTCATTAGGCCTTTGTATGCAACGCGACCTTCGATACCTTCCGGTACCAGTTTGTCAGCAGCATTGTCAGTCTGAAAATAACGGTCTGAAGAACCTTTAGACATTGCACCTAGCGAGCCCATGCCACGGTAAGATTTGTAAGAACGGCCTTGGTATAACTCTACTTCACCCGGCGCTTCTTCTGTACCGGCGAACATAGAACCAACCATCACACAAGATGCACCAGCAGCAATCGCTTTACACATATCACCAGAGTAACGAATACCACCGTCGGCAATAACTGGGATACCATGTTGATCAGCAACCGATACTGCTTCTGCAATCGCCGTTACCTGAGGAACACCAACACCAGTAACAATACGTGTCGTACAGATAGAACCAGGGCCGATACCGACTTTAACGGTGCTTACACCCGCATCGATAAGTGCACGAGCACCTTCAGCCGTAGCAACATTACCACCGACAATTGGTAGCTCAGGGAATGCTTCACGGGTTTCACGAATACGTTGAAGAACGCCTTCAGAGTGACCGTGAGATGAATCGATAAGTAGAACGTCAACACCAGCTTCTACCAATGCTTTAACACGTTCTTCGTTGCCAGCACCAGCCCCCACAGCAGCACCAACGCGTAAACGACCGCGGTCATCTTTACATGCGTTAGGTTTACGTTCTGCTTTTTGGAAATCTTTCGCGGTGATCATACCTTTCAGCTGGAAGTCATCGTTCACTAGCAGTACTTTTTCAACACGGTACTGTTGCATGATAGCTTCAACGTCTTCGCGTGATGCGCCTTCTTTGGCTGCAGCAAGCTTGTCTTTTGACGTCATCACTTCTTCTACTTTCATAGAAAGGTCAGTAACAAAACGAACATCACGGCCAGTAATAATACCAACAAGTTCATGGTTGTCTGAAACAACAGGGTAACCAGCAAAACCATTTTCAAGTGTCAGGCGCTTCACATCTTCAATCGTGTTATATGGCTTCACCGTTACAGGCTCAGAAACAACACCGGCTTCAAATTTTTTCACCATACGTACTTCATTGGCTTGCTGCTCAATAGACATATTTTTGTGAATAAAACCGATACCGCCTTCTTGAGCAAGGGCGATAGCCAAGCGACCTTCTGTCACTGTATCCATCGACGCTGAAACCATAGGAATGTTTAGCGTAATATCTTTCGTCAGGCGGGTGCGCAGATCGGCAGTGTTAGGCAACACAGTTGAGTGGGCTGGAACCAGTAGTACATCATCGAAAGTCAAAGCTTCTTGTTTGATTCGTAACATTGCAATATCTCACACCAAGTAGAGGTTTAAAGAAGGATAAAATATTGCGAACAAAGTATACGCACGATGCAAACGATTGGCCAGTTATTTTTTAATTTTATTTATTGACTATTTTTACTTGGTGTGTAGTATATGTCGGTTAAGTTTCCGGTGCTGCGGTCGGCATTTTACGACCAAGATCTGTCCAGCGATCTGCCTAGGCTTTGGCAACGTACGTCTGCTTTTTGCCTCCGCTCACTTCTTGGCCTTTCGATAACAGGTGTCTCGCCTCGTGACTCTATTCGCTCAACAGACCCAAACCAACGATCGTATCTACACTGTTTCTAGCCTTAATGCTCAAGTACGTTTAATTCTTGAAAATGAAATGGGGGTTGTGTGGTTAATTGGTGAACTTTCAAACCTTTCAATGCCTGTTTCTGGTCATTGGTACTTCACGCTTAAAGATTCCCGAGCACAAGTTAAATGTGCCATGTTTAAGGGCAGCAACCGTCGGGTTACCTTTAAACCAGCCAACGGTACTCAAGTACTGGTAAAAGCTCGGTTATCGCTTTATGAGCCTCGCGGTGATTACCAGCTGATCATCGAAAGTATGCAGCCAGAAGGCGATGGCCGTCTTCAACAGCAATTTGAACACCTTAAAATGTCACTCGCGGCTGAAGGTCTGTTTGCTCAATCGGTCAAAAAGCCATTACCCCATCAACCTAAACGTGTCGGCATTGTTACCTCGAAAACCGGGGCTGCCCTGCATGATATTTTAAATGTTCTGCAGCGCCGTGATCCAAGCCTGCCCGTTGTAATCTACCCAACGATGGTGCAAGGAGAAGGATCTGCAATTTCCATCGCACAAGCCATTGGCCGTGCCAACGCCCGTGAGGAGTGTGATGTACTGATTGTTGGTCGCGGCGGCGGTTCATTGGAAGATCTATGGGCTTTCAATGAAGAGATTGTTGCTCGCACTATCGCGGCGAGCCATATACCCATTGTGAGCGCTGTAGGCCATGAAGTTGACGTCACTATTGCAGATTTTGTTGCTGATGTTCGTGCAGCCACTCCATCGGCAGCGGCTGAATTGATAAGCCGTGACATGACTCAACAAACTCAATCTATTAAGCAGAAAACGCAACAGCTGCAGCATGTTATGCGCCATTATTTAGCGACAAGACAATCGCAAACGGTGGGATTACAACACCGCCTTGATCGCCAACACCCGCAGGTAAGATTAAATCAGCAACAACAGCAATTAGATGAACTATCAAGTCGCTTAGAAAATACGATGGCTCGATTAATCACAACTCACCACCAGCACATTGAGCGAAATAATTACAAGCTGTCTTTACACTCGCCAGCACAAACAATCAAAGTGCAGCAATCTCGTGTTGAGCAAACCGAGCGTCGCCTACTCGATGCCATGGACCGCCGCCTACTTAACGTTAGGCATAAACTGGCTATGGCAGCCGAAAAGTTGGAAACCGTTAGCCCATTAGCCACTTTGGGGCGTGGTTACTCCATTACACGTGATGCAAAAGGAAAAGTGGTACGCCATGCCAACCAAGTAAAACCAGGTGATACCCTAATCACAAAACTGGCCAATGATGAAATTCAGTCAATTGTATCTGAATAAACGATAAAACAAATTTGAGCCAATAAGCTGAAAAGAAAAACGCCGCTATAATAGCGGCGTTTTTGTTGATGCATTACGCGTTAATACTTTTCAAATACAATTTTAACGCGAGATTTTGACTTCAACTCGTTGCAACTATTACAAAAGTAGCTGGCAGAACCACATGCCTGAAGCTTTTCCATTTCAGCGGCACAATCAGGGCAAAATGCTTTTTTCTTCACGACAGACTGGCAAAAGTCGCAATAGTATTGACCATCCTTCCACGCTAATTCACTGTGACATTCTGGGCAGGTATTCTGGCTCACTTTATATTCCTTCATCAATGCGTCTTTCTGGCTGTAATCTTATAACAATTGTATACCATAGCCTTTTGATCCAACTCAGGATCTTCCATTTCCGAGCGGCTCTAATTCCTTTCAGGTCAAACACCTTATCTATCGCAGTAATAATGGCAATGAACCAATGGCTTACTCAGCATTTTGTAATATGCCCCTACCACGTTGATCGTTCGCCAAAAGCTTGATCTAATTCAAAAGCCAAAGTGATCAGCGATCTGGTTCCAAAAGAATATTTATCAATACACTTCCCGAAAGCATAAGTTACATGTTCTGTATATGGATTTTAAACGATACTTTAATCTGCAATAGGTATGGTTATACCGATAGATCAAGCGTAATCTATATTAGGAAAACGCCGATCCGACCATTACGGCTTACAAACTGCAGTTCGTGTGACCATTTTTATTTCTTGCTCATTCATCACCACAAACTCAACCTGAATTGAAGCGTATTCAGCTAACGATTGTACATGCGTGCCACCACATGGGATTTCAACCAAGCCTTCTTCAGCAAGATCACATTGCCAATATCGGGAGTCTGTTAGGGCGACACCATCACGGCGCATAACCACTGGATATTTCGCCTGACACCAACGTGTCAGATGCCCATTGATTAAGTCAGCTATTTGAGGCAACGCCGCAAGCATATCGGCAGAGTTTAATCCTCGCTTACGTAAGGTTTTACCTAAGCGGTAAGTATCAGTGCTGCAATCTTCCGTTACTCGGCTCTCTGTTTGGGCATAACTATGGAAGTCGTAATGACCGAGTTCATCTTTTCGGGATGCGTCTTTACGCCAGTAATCGTGGTGTAGCACCTTATTCAAGGCCAGTGATGACAGGTGACCGGCACTGTGGCCACGACTCAAAGCCAGCTGATAGGCTTGATCGACACCGAGCGTGACAGGGCTGCCTATCAAGGTAATGTCTAATGCTTGCTCAATGTAGTGAGCGACAACAAACACCCACCCTGCCTCATTACGCTTAACTGGGATATCTGCGCCAACATAAAGTTGATGGGTAGCCAATTCGATCGCGCCATGAGAGCACGTTACAACGGCATACTCTGCGCCAGCAATTGTCACCGAACCACGGTCAGCAGGATGATCTGGCCAAATATGGCTCACAGGATGGAACGGGGTAATATCAGTTACGAGCCAGCAACCACCTTGCGGTGATGGCACAATCATTTGTACCACTGCTTGAGCTGAGAATTGACGCTCGGTAAAAACAACTTCTGTCGGAGTTATTGCTGACATGGAATTCCTTTATTGCATCCCAAAAATATTTAAAGGGGATTATAAACAAAAAAACCCAGCATAATGCTGGGTTTTTAATAGGACTGTTGTCACGATAAATTACTTACCGCGGTTCTTCAGTGCACTGGTTAGACGCTTGCGTTGACGTTCTTGAGAAATCGTCAGTTTCTGCGTTTTACCTTCAAACGGGTTCTCGCTATTCTGGAACTGAATACGAATTGGTGTACCCATCATTTCCAGAGATTTACGATAGTAGTTCATCAAATAGCGCTTGTATGAACCAGGTAGTTCTTTCACCTGATTACCGTGAACAACGATAATTGGTGGGTTGTAACCACCTGCGTGTGCATATTTAAGCTTCACACGGCGGCCACGGATCATTGGTGGCTGGTGATCGTCTTGCGCCATTTGCATGATACGCGTCAGTAGCGACGTACTAATACGCTTCGTCGCTGACTGGTAAGCTTCTTGTACTGATTCATACAAGTGACCAACGCCTGTACCATGCAAAGCAGAAATGAAGTGAATACGAGCAAAGTCAACAAAACCAAGACGGCGATCAAGTTCTGATTTCACGCGGTCTTTTACTTCGTTGTCTAAACCATCCCACTTATTCACCGCAATAACCAGTGAACGGCCAGCATTTAGGGCAAAGCCCAGCAAGCTCAAATCTTGGTCTGAAATATTCTCACGCGCATCAATAATAAGTAATACGACGTTTGCATCTTCAACCGCTTTCAGGGTTTGGATGACAGAGAATTTCTCAACAGCTTGGTGCATGTTTTTACGGCGACGGATACCTGCAGTATCAATCAGCACATAGTCCTGACCATCACGCTCCATTGGAATATAAATAGAGTCACGTGTCGTACCAGGCATATCGTAAACAACAACACGCTCTTCACCCAGAATACGGTTCGTCAGGGTTGATTTACCTACATTCGGACGACCGATGATAGCTAGCTTGATCGGTTGCTCTTGCAGGCGCTTGTATGCAGCCTCGGCATCTTCTTCAGACAGGTTTGCTTTCTCGATATCTTCAACTGATGTTAAATCTTCGATACTTAGCTCTTCACCGTCTTCTGCCGCATTCAAGGTATCAGAGAAAGGTGCAAGCGCACGTTCCATCAGTGCCGTAACACCACGGTTCTGCGCAGCAGCAATTTGGTACATGGCATCCACACCTAACTGCCAGAAGTCGGCACAAGCGCTATCTGCATCAATACCATCAATCTTGTTAACAACCAAGAATGTTGGCTTCTCACGGCTACGTAAGTGCTTTGCAATCGCTTCATCAGATGGTGTTAGGCCAGCGCGACCGTCAACCAAAAATAAAACTACATCTGCCTCTTCAATGGCTGCCAGCGACTGCTCAGCCATTTTCGTTTCAACACCTTCTTCGGTGCCGTCAATACCGCCCGTATCGATAACAATAAATTCGTGCTCTTCGAGCTCTGCTTTACCGTATTTACGATCCCTTGTTAGGCCAGGAAAATCAGCTACCAGCGCATCCCTTGTACGGGTAAGACGGTTGAATAACGTCGATTTACCCACATTTGGGCGCCCGACTAGGGCAACAACAGGAATCATAACTACCTCTTACTTTTCATTGTCTTAATGACATAATGTCCATTCATTCTTATCTCCAGCCACAAAATTGTGACCTTCATCCGACAATAATATCGCGAATGGATATAACAATAACGGCTCCTGACTGTATTTACAGCAGGAGCCGACAAATTCGATGGCGCGTATTATACCGACTATTTACGGCATTTGCATTTTGTTAATGCGGCCATCCCGAGTGATAACTAAATATCCATCACTCATACGCAGCGGTGGTACAGCAATACCACTGCCGTCTGTTTCTTGTTGAGCGACAAAATCACCCGTGTATGGGTCTAGCCAATGTAGGAACCCTTCACTATCACCCACGACAACATAGCCGCCAACAATAGTCGGAGCGCTTAATAAGCGGTATTCCAAATCATTGTTAGCCCAAAGCTCCGTTCCACTGCGAGTATCAACTGCCACAATATGGTCTTGATCTGTGATTAAATATAGTTGATTACCATCAATCACGAAATCTGTTGCAGAAGAATAAGCACGTTTCCATGCCGCCTGGCCACTTCGAAGGTCAATCGACACTAAGTTACCATTGTAACCCACAACATAAAGTCGTTCGCCATCAATAATAGGTGTCGCGTCCACATCGACAAGGCGATCAATTTCCGTAGATCCTCTTGGAGAACCAATCGGCTGCTGCCATAACATTTGGCCATTAGCCATTAATGCTCCAGCAAGGCGACCGTTAGCTTGTCCCCAGAAAACACCACCTGAAATAGCAACTGGCGCGCTGTCACCACGAAGTGTTAACGTTGGTACTTCACTACCAAGTTGCCACTTGCTTTCTCCGGTATCCGCATCAAGTGCCTGTAAGATACCACGGCTAGTATTAACAACGACTAAGCCTTCATCGATCAATGGTTTTGAAAGCACTTCACCTTCAACGGTCGAACGCCAAAGCTCTTCACCCGTCGCTTCATCAAGTGCGATAACCTCAGCGTTTTCGCTGCCGATAAAGATCTTGCCATAAGACAGAGCAATACCACCAGCCAACCTTGCGCTGATGTCACCTTCGAGATCGACTTCCCAGATCAGCTCACCATTATCAGGGTCAAGTGCTTGCACAATACCGTTGCGATCTGCAACGAATAGTTTGCCATAGCCAAGTGCTGGAGAGAGTTTAGAGAAATAATGGCCAACGCCATCACCTACACTTTGACTCCAGCTTTGTGTCGGAGAAAAACTACTTTCTACAGCAGGCAATGGTGCCATTTGGATAGTATCTTCTTCCCCAGCACACCCCGCAAGGATCCCTACGGCAAGCGCAATAGAGATAGCTTGCTTTAACACCTTCTGCATACACTTCAACCTTACTGTGCTAGATCATCAAGCTTAATTTGAAGTGCTGGTGAAGCGCCAAGTTGTTGCGCAGCAACATAAGCTTCACGTGCAGCAACACTATCGCCTTTTTGCAATAGAACATCACCACGCAATTCAGCCACTTTCGCCTTCCAGCTTTCGCCTGTTACTTTATCTAGCTCAGCAAGTGCTTGGTCAAACGACTGCTGTTCTGCGTAGATACGCGCTAAGCGGGTTTGAGCAACAGGAAGAATAGCGTCATCCTTCGTATTACTAATTGCCCAATTTAGCTGTTCAGCTGCCGCATCAAGATCACCGTTTGTAACTTGTGCTTTCGCCAACTGAAGCGCAGCCAATACTGAGTACTGGCTACTGTCATGAGCTGCAATAAAAGCCTGAACATCAGCAACAGCGCTGTCGCTGCCTGCTTCTAGACGATTAATTACCTGCGTATACGCATCTGATGCCTGTTCCTTAGCTGACTGAACTTCGGCTTGATAATAACGCCAACCAGTCAAACCACCCAGACCAATCACAGCACCGAGAACAATGGCTTTACCATTTTCTTTCCACCAAGCCTTAATCTGTTCAACTTGTTGTTCTTCTGTGATATTGCCGTCCACTTCCTGTCCTCTCTTAAATCAATTCGGCCAGCTTCGCTGCCACTTCGTCTTGCGCCATTGTGGTTTGTTCACCGCCGCGAAGATCCTTAACTACTACGGTATTTTCAGCGATTTCATTTTCGCCCAATACCAATGCAACTGCAGCGCCAACATTATCAGCACGCTTAAACTGTTTCTTGAAATTACCACCACCGAAGTGGCTCATCACACGTAGGCCCGGTACATCTTCACGTAGTTTTTCGGCAAGTTGCATACCTGCCAGCATGGTACCCTCACCAGCCGTTACCATGTACACATCAACCGAACGGCGTACATCAGTTAGCTCTAGGGTTTCCATCATCAGTACAAGACGCTCTAGACCCATAGCAAAACCTACTGCAGGTGTTGCTTTGCCGCCTAGTTGCTCGACAAGGCCATCATAACGGCCACCAGCACATACTGTACCTTGAGCACCTAAACTCTCAGTGATCCATTCAAAAACGGTGCGGTTATAATAATCTAAACCACGAACAAGACGTTCATTTACTTGATATTCGATGCCCGCAGCGTCTAATAGTTCACATAAACCAGCAAAATGTTGAGTTGATTCTTCGTCTAAGTACTCAGAAAGTTTCGGTGCATCAACCAAAATTGCCTGTACTGCTGCATTTTTGCTATCAAGAACACGCAGTGGGTTGGTGTGCATGCGACGTTTACAGTCTTCATCCAACACATCTAAATGCTGCTCAAGGAATGCAACAAGTGCTGTACGATAATTTGCACGTGCTTCTAAAGAACCGATTGAATTCAACTCTAAACGGACGTGCTTGCTAATACCCAGCTCACGCCAAAAACGCGCCATCATCATGATAAGCTCAGCATCAACATCTGGGCCATTTAGGCCAAAGACTTCAACACCAAACTGGTGGAACTGGCGGTAACGGCCTTTCTGTGGACGCTCATGGCGAAACATTGGGCCGGTATACCATAAGCGCTGCTCTTGGTTATACAGCAGACCATTTTGGATCCCTGCACGCACACAACCCGCGGTACCTTCTGGGCGCAGTGTTAAACTATCGCCGTTACGGTCATCGAATGTGTACATTTCCTTTTCAACGACATCAGTTACTTCACCGATAGCACGCTTAAACAAATGCGTAGATTCAACGATTGGCATACGGATTTCATTGTAGCCGTATGCACTCACTACTTGCTTAATGGTACCTTCCACTTTGTGCCAAAGAGGAGATTGCGTTGGTAGGCAGTCGTTCATGCCTCGAATTGCTTGAATTTGTTTCGCCACGTTTGTTCTCGTTAACCGATGGGGAATTGAATCGAATATATAAGTTCTAGCCAAAATAGTGAACCACACCCTGAAAATCAGGGAGTAGTTCTACGGTATTTTGCTATTTTTCCGTTACATCAATGCGATTGTTGATATCGAGTATTGATGCTTTTGCACGGATTTTACTTTCTAGCTGATCGATAACATTATCGTTATCAAAGCGCTCTTTCTGACGAACACCATCTTCGTAGAAGGCACTCTTACGGTTACCACCAGCAATCCCAAGGTGTGATACTTCTGCTTCGCCAGGGCCATTAACCACACAACCAATCACAGACACATCCATAGGGATCGTAATATCTTCTAAGCGCTGTTCCAGCTCGTTTACCGTACTAATCACGTCGAATTCCTGACGTGAACAGGTTGGGCAGGCGATAAAGTTAATGCCGCGAGCACGAATACGCAGAGATTTCAGAATATCAAAGCCAACTTTGATCTCTTCAATTGGATCGGCCGCCAGCGACACTCGTAATGTATCACCGATACCTTCAGCAAGAAGCATACCTAGGCCAACAGCCGACTTTACAGATCCTGCACGTGCACCACCCGCCTCGGTAATACCAAGGTGAAGCGGCTGTTTAATTTGTTGGGCAAGCTTACGGTACGACTCGACGGCAAGAAAAACATCAGACGCTTTAACACTGACTTTAAATTGGTCAAAGTTAAGGCGATCGAGGATATCTACATGACGCATTGCAGATTCAACCAAAGCATCAGGTGTTGGTTCACCGTACTTCTGCTGAATTTCTTTCTCTAATGAGCCACCATTTACCCCAATGCGAATTGGAATATTATTATCACGAGCACAATCAACGACCGCGCGAATACGATCTTCACGACCAATATTGCCCGGATTAATACGTAAACAGTCAACCCCGTACTCCGCCACTTTTAAGGCAATACGGTAATCGAAGTGAATATCTGCAATTAGCGGAATATCAACCTGTTGTTTAATTTGTTTAAACGCCTCGGCGGCGTCCATTGTTGGTACGGAGACACGAACGAGGTCTGCACCCACATTTTCCAACGCTTTGATCTGAGCGACCGTCGCAGCAACATCTGTTGTGCGGGTATTGGTCATCGATTGAACTGCGATAGGTGCGCCATCACCAATAGGCACATTCCCGACATAAATACGGGTAGATTGGCGACGGATAATTGGAGATTCGTTATGCATTACATTCACTCTATTTACTGCGGCAGTTTCAATCGCGCAACTTTTCCAGCTGGGTAGCGGCTTAAATCAACCGGCTCACCTTTATAGCTCATTGTAACAACGCCAGGCGCACCCAGCACAACCCTAAATGGTTCATCACCATCTAGCTTCAAGACATCACCGGCTTTTTTAATTCCCGTGTCTAAACGTTTACCGTTCACATCACGAATATCAATCCAACAATCACCACTGAAACTCAGTTCTAGGGTTGACTCAACAACGACTGCACTATCTTCATTTTCACTGACGATACCGGTAAGTTGCTCTGCCGCTAAACTGTCGGCGCTATCAACATCATCGTTTTGTAGTATGTCATCATTTGAGGATGTTTCAGTAAAACTATCTTCAAAGCTCGCTTGAGGTTCTTCGATTTGTTCAGCCACCATCGGCGCCATATCTTCAACCGACGGTGATGAAGTCAGGCTCGCTTCATCTGAAGGGTTTGCATTTAATACTGTTGCCGTATCAACGTCTGCTTCACCATTCCCCGTTGCAAGGGATTCGTCCAAGGGCTGAGTCTGCTGACTGTTCGAGTTCACTAAGTCCGCTTCTGAGGGCATTTGCAGGCTTTGCCACCACCAAACACCCGTTAAACCGATAAATAAAACGGCTAAAGCCCAAGTTAATCGCATGATACGGTTATCATGAGCTTCTCGCTTGGTTCGGCGAGAAAAGCTCTGCATTTCTTGTTCTTGAGGTTGAGCATGACCAAAATGGTCAAGTTTTGCCAAAATGTCTGTTTCATCTAAACCGACAAATTTGGCGTAAGAACGCACGTAACCTCGCGTAAACGTGGCAAGTTGCGCTTTTTCAAAATTATTTAGCTCGATATCATTCACTACCGAGAGACGAAGCCTCAATCGGCTGGCAACATCTGCCTGCGTATAGCCTAATTGTTCACGAGCCTGACGCAGCATATCCCCTGGAAGAATAACGTCTTCTGTTGATCGTTCTTCGTTCTGTTCAGTATTCATTGGCTAGGTATTTTTGATATTGCTTTGAGTTAGGGAACTGTTCCTTTAGGAGACTGGCATATTTATCAACTTGACTCTGCTGATCAGACTGTTGTTCCAGCTGGATCAGAAGCCAAAGACTGTCTGCCTTGTACCCATACCTCTTATTAAATTTAAACAGCATGACGCGCGCATCTTTCAGATTACTATCATTAATGTCTAACTGCGCCAACTGCAACATAGATTTCGGTCGATACGGATCATAAGACAAGGCTTTTTCAAAATAAACCTTCGCTTCCGGCTTGCTACCTTTTTTCAGGCTACATAGTGCCGCATTCTCGTAACTGGCCGAAGTCAGGTAATAATAAGGTTGCTTTATGGCCTTTTCAAAAGCACTAATGGCTTCATCGTAACGTGCTTGACCACACAAGAATACACCATAATTATTTTGTACATCACCATTTTTAGGTGAATCACGAAGCGCCTGACGGTAAATAGCTTCGGCTTCTTCTGGCTCATCAACCCGTTGATAATAATAGGCCATCGCATTCTGAGCACGATAGTATTTAGGTGCATAATTTAATGCTAGTTCCAAATTATCACGTGCCCGCTGCCACTGACCATTCTCAAGGTAGCTAAGCCCTAAAGAAATTCGAGCTTCAGCAGCTTCAACTTTATCAACAGTTTGCTTTTTATTGCCTGTCTCATCGACGGTAACACAACCGACCATTAAACTACACAATAATGGGTACATCGTCCATCGCACCATTTCAACCCCACATCAATATCCATATCAATGCCCAGCTGATTCACTCTTAAATCAGCTGGGAAACCAATTTGTTAGACTGATTTTACAGGGATTTGTTCAGCGTTTTGCTGTTTTACTTGAGTACGTTTCGTGCGGTCAATCACATCACCGACTAATTGTCCGCAAGCCGCATCGATATCATCACCGCGGGTCTTACGTATAGTCACGGTATAATCATACTCCATTAACGTTTTCATGAAGCGATCAATCCGTGAGTTGCTTGGTTTCTTGTATGGTGACCCCGGATATGGGTTGAACGGGATTAGATTAATCTTCGATGGTGTATCTTTCAATAGCTTCGCTAACTGGCGAGCATGTTCCATGTCATCATTCACATGGTCTAACAATACATATTCTACCGTTACGCGGCCTCGGTTCGCATTGGAAGAGGCAATATAACGCTGAACCGATTCAAGAAAATCATTGATGTTCCAGCGATCATTGATCGGCATAATCTCAGAGCGCAATTCATCCGTTGGCGCATGTAATGAAATCGCCAACGCAACGTCAATATTATCGGTCATCTGATCAAGACCAGAAACAACACCAGAGGTTGAAACCGTAACACGACGCTTTGACAGGCCAAAACCAAGATCATCCAGCATGATTTCCAGTGCTGGTATCAAGTTTTTCATGTTCAGTAGCGGCTCACCCATTCCCATCATGACGATGTTAGTGATTGGGCGACGACCGGTATCTTTTTCAATACCAATTTCTTTAGCCGCACGCCAAACCTGACCAATAATTTCAGATACACGTAAATTACGGTTGAAACCTTGTTGACCTGTCGAGCAAAACTTACATTCAAGTGCACAACCAACCTGCGACGATACACAAAGCGTTGCACGATCTTCATCAGGGATATAAACAGTCTCGACATCTTGGTCGCCAACACGCATTGCCCATTTAATGGTGCCATCTGTTGAGTGTTGCGCATCAGAAACATAGGGCGCACGAATTTCAGCGACGTTTTTTAGCTTTTCACGTAACTTCTTATTGATGTTGGTCATCTGATCGAAGTCATCACAACCGAAATGATACATCCACTTCATGATCTGATCTGCACGAAATGCTTTTTCACCGAGTTCATCAGCAAAATATTTACGCAGGCCTTTGCGATCAAAATCCAGTAGATTAGTTTTAACAGTTGTCATCGGGTGTTGCCTCTTTAAAATTACGTGACGGTATCTGTGCCTTAGACGTCTCGTTTAGTTACGATCCGCGACAGGACCTTGTACTGAAATCGGTTTATTATTAACACCTGATTTTCAGTTTGGTTTTAAGGCGCGAAATTGTACAGGCTTTACCTGTGACTTTCCACTCGTTAAACCACTCGCCCTCTATTGCCACACGCTCAGAAAACAAAACGGGAAGCCATCGCTTCCCGTTTGAAATCTGTATGTCGGTACCGCAACCCACTTAATCGCGTAGACAAAGCTCATCATCAGCAAAGAAGTAAGCAATCTCACGTGCTGCAGATTCCGGACTATCAGCACCGTGTACCGAGTTATGGCGCAAACTTAATGCATAATCAGCACGGATAGTGCCACATGCCGCGTCTTCTGGGTTGGTTTTACCCATTAACTCACGATAACGTACAATGGCATTTTCACCTTCTAGCACTTGAACCATTACCGGGCCAGATGTCATGAACGCGACCAAATCATCAAAGAAAGGTTTACCTTCATGCTCAGCATAAAAGCCTTTTGCTTTATCAGCATCCATTTGGATCATTTTCGCAGCAACCACTTTAAAACCAGCATTTTCAATACGCTGATAGATTGCACCAATCAAATTACGCTTAACCGCGTCTGGTTTTACGATTGAGAATGTTTTTTCAACTGTCATTATTATAGTTCCCTTTTGAATCAGTTTTATGCAGTGGTAGAACACAACAATGATGCCTACCACTTCCCTCAGGCTAAAATTTACAGCAATAAGGCTGCAATATTGGCAACACCGAGCCCCGTAGCCCCTGCGGACCAACGGCTATCTGCGCTATCGCGGAAACAGGATGCCAAGTCAAAATGTATCCAGCGGCTGGTATCGGTATCAACAAACCGAGAAAGGAATGCAGCAGCATTCGATGCTCCACCCATACCGCCACCTTTTTGCGATCGACTATTCGCCGTATCAGCATAATATGACGGGCAGTTTGATTGATGCCACTTCTCTAGCGGCAACGGCCAAGCTGGCTCATTGACAAGATCTGACAGTTCTTGTGCTTTTAGCAATAGCGCCTTATCAAGGCCAAACAATGCATTATAATCAGTGCCAACAGCCATCATGGCTGCGCCTGTTAACGTTGCAGCATCAATGATCAATGCCGCTTTGGTTTCCGAAGCAGCAATCAAGCCATCAGCCAACACTAAACGGCCTTCAGCGTCGGTATTAACAATTTCAACTGTCTGGCCATTTTTATACGTTAACACATCGCCGAGCTTATAAGCATTTCCAGCAATCATGTTTTCCGCGCAACACAAGATCAACTTCACACGTTGGCGTAAACCCTGCTCGATGGCGTATCCCAATGCAGCAGTAACCGTGGCAGCGCCCCCCATGTCACACTTCATTGTGACCATGCCCGCGCTCGACTTGATGCTGTAGCCGCCTGAATCAAAAGTAATGCCTTTACCAACCAGACATGCTGCAACAGGGGCGTTTTCATCGCCAGTTGGGTTATAATCAAGCGTTAACATCACTGGTGGACGGCTGCTTGCCCGCCCGACATTATAAGTGCCGACCCAACCTGCTTGAGCCAGCTCATCACCCACAACGAGTTCGTGAGTGATGTGTTCAGCCGCAATGCTATTTAAAAATGAAATGGCATCGTCAGCCAATCGTTGTGGGTACATGTCTTCAGGGGTCGCATTCACAACTTGGCGCACCCAATCAGCACTTCGGCGACGTGCATTTAGCAGTTCAAGTTCATCTTCATCAATCGAAGCCCACTTGATCTCAACACGTGCTTTAGTTGTGGCAAAACCACAGTAAAATGCCCATTGACGTTCATAGCTCCAGCCTTCCCCCTCAAGGCTGGCAGCAATCACACCTTGTGACTGAAGCTGTCTTGCAGCTTGTTGAATGCGGCGTAGCGGGTAATCGCCGCTGTAATGAATCACAGCGCCTTCGGTTTCAAATGCCACTAACGCATTGTCACCCCAGACACCTTCATATGGTTGAGCGGATAATGAAATCCTTAGCATGATATCTCTTCCTTCAAAGCTGCCATCGACAGAGCCGATAGCAGCGACTGACTTTTCTGATTTATTTATTCTTCATCATCGCACAGGATGTTTGCTAGGGTACGTACACCCATGCCTGTTGCGCCAGCAGACCACTTGTCATTGGCTGATTTTCGGAAGGTACCGCTTGCATCAATGTGCATCCAGCCAGAATGGTAATCATCAACAAAGTAAGACAAGAATGCAGCCGCAGTACTTGCCCCAGGTAAGAAATCACCCATAGAAACGTTCGACAAATCAGCGTAGTTGGATGGCATCATCGCACGGTGATGCTCAGCCAAAGGTAGCGGCCATAAGCCCTCAAACTCTTCGCTTGCTGCCATCAGTGCTTGCTGGGCAAGTTCATGATCGAAGCTAAACAATGCATGATAATCGTTGCCTAACGCATTTTTTGCCGCACCTGTTAAGGTCGCACAATCAATAATTATTTCTGGGTTTTGTGCGCTGGCGTAAATCAAGCCATCTGCAAGCACTAAGCGACCTTCAGCATCTGTATTTAAGATCTCAACGGTTTTGCCATTCTTGTAGGTGATCACATCACCCAGCTTAAAGGCTCGGCCTGAAATCATATTTTCAGCACAGCATAAAATCAGCTTAATGCGCTTATTGGTTCCACGTGCAATGGCTAGCGCCAAGCCCCCAGTTGCCAATGCTGAGCCGCCCATGTCCGCTTTCATTGCGGTCATGCCAGCTGAAGATTTCATGCTATAGCCGCCTGAATCGAAGGTAATACCTTTACCGACTAAGCAAGTATGAACAGGGGCATTCGCATCACCCGTCGGGTTGTAATCCAAGCGAAGCATTGCCGGCGAACGCTCAGAGCCTCGGCCAACAGTGTGGATACCATTCCAGCCTTCATCGAGTAAATCATTACCCTTGATGATTTTGTATGTCACATGCTCAGGCGCCAATGACTTTATAAACTCAGCCGCACGTGTCGCGAGTTGCGACGGACGCACCACCTCTGCTGATTGGTTAATGATCTCGCGCACCCAATTGGTGGCGGTAATACGTGCTTGTAATTCTGCTTGTTCGGCATCGGCAAGGGCTTGCCAAATTACCTCATTTCCCGGTTTGCTATTACGGTGACCTTGAACAAAGGCCCAGATAGTTTCCAGTTCCCAACCGTCTCCAGCCAGCTCTACTTGCTTGATACCTTGATTATCAAGCTTACGTCCTGCACGTTGGATCGACGCAAGTACATCATCGGCATTAACGTGGATCACTGCACCGTCTGTTTCAAACGTAATAAGGGCATTTTTACCCCACTTTTCATCAGCAGTTTCGGTGGATAGCAGAACGTTCATTTTGGCGGACATGAATAACTCCTTGATATCTGACAATCACCCAACAGGAAGACATAGGGTGACTGAGTTGGCTTCAGCGTGAAAACCACCCTGTACCATCACAATGCATTTAGGTAACAAGTGAATGACAATAACGTTACCACATATAGCTATTTGTATGGGGGTAGAATCAAAGAACACAAGGGGGCAATCGGCTGATAACACACATTATGGGCAAATAGCCCTGAAAGAACCGTAAAAACGAAGTTAATTATATTGTTATTAGCTTTGTTTTCAGAATTATCCATACTGTGCCTTGCCTAACTGTAATAAACAAGTTGTTTACAACAAGATTAAGAGCAAGATCAGATCACAAGGGGGGGTTATGGCAGGAGCATTAGTCTGCTTCTTCAATCCAACACATTTGAACGGCTTCAAGTACACGTTCACTGCAATGGTTGGGATCATCATCAAACGCTTCAAGGTCGAGAATCCAATCTCGTAAGTCGGTAAAGCGAATCGTGTTTGGGTCGACATCTGGATGACGCTCAGACAATTCTATCGCTAGCTCTCTTGAATCAATCCATTTCAAGTTCATTCGACTCACCTTTGGTCAGGGGAAACACCCGTTCCATTCTTTTCTTATAACCGCAGTATGACGCTAAGTCGTAATTAAAAAAGAATAGAATAAATATTAGTGTAGCTGACCGACTTAAACCTTTGGTAGAAGCCGGCCATTTTTACTGACTAGTGGTTTTCAGATGCAAGGTTAAGGGTATACTTGGGAATTTCTACCACTAAATCTTCATCAGCCACTATTGCCTGGCAACCCAAACGGGATTCAGGCTCAAGCCCCCATGCCTTGTCCAGCATATCGTCTTCCAGCTCGTCACTTTCTTCAAGTGAATCAAAACCTTCACGCACTATGCAGTGACATGTGGTACACGCACAGGATTTTTCACAGGCATGTTCAATGCCAATACCATTACGCAGTGCCACATCAAGAATGGTTTCACCTTCTTGCGCTTCCAGTACAGCCCCTTCCGGGCAAAGTTCTTCATGGGGTAGTACAACAATTTTAGGCATGCCTAAACCTCATCAATCGACTGGCCAGCTAACGCTTGACGAATAGATTTATCCATTCGACGAGACGCAAATTCCTGACTAGCTTTATCTGTTTTTTTAATACTAGCTTCAATTGCGTATGGGTCTGTACCCTGACGTAATTGAACCAGTTCCATCATGACGGCTTCCAGCTCGTCGCGCTCTTGTTTTGTCAGTAACGTATCACCGTCAGCTGCAAGCGCTGTAATTAATCCTTCCAGAACACGATCCGCTTCCACTTGTTGCTCTGCAAGGGCGCGGGCGTCTTTATCATTCTGGGCGAATGTCATTGAATCGCGGATCATTGTCGCGATTTCATTATCAGTCAAACCGTATGACGGTTTAACTTGAATAGAAGATTGTACTTCACTGCTCTTTTCCATTGCGGTAACGGATAACAGGCCATCAGCATCAACCTGATACGTCACACGGATATGAGCCGCACCAGCGGCCATGGCAGGAATACCACGCAGTGTAAAGCGAGCTAACGAACGGCAATCACTTACCATTTCACGCTCACCTTGTACAACATGCACTGACATTGCCGTTTGGCCATCTTTAAACGTGGTAAACTCTTGTGCTCGTGCAACAGGAATCGTGGTATTACGCGGAATGATTTTTTCAATCATGCCACCCATGGTCTCGATACCTAAAGATAGCGGGATCACATCCAGCAGTAACATTTCAGAATCTGGCTTGTTACCAACTAAGATATCGGCT
Source organism: Photobacterium minamisatsumaniensis (assembly GCF_050336695.1). NCBI lineage: Bacteria > Pseudomonadati > Pseudomonadota > Gammaproteobacteria > Vibrionales > Vibrionaceae > Photobacterium > Photobacterium minamisatsumaniensis. Next base: position 188,966 of record NZ_JAKJSI010000012.1, read on the forward strand.
TGAATCGCGGCACCAATCGCAACCACCTGATCGGGGTCGATTGAAGTCAGTGGCGTTTTACCAAGATAGTTGCCTACCATTTCGCGTACCAAAGGTACACGAGTTGAGCCACCGACCATGACGGTTTCAATCACTTCTTCTGCCGTGACGTCGGCATCTTTCAATGCGCGACGGCATGCCATCAACGTTTTTTTAACCAATGGTTGAATTAACGATTCAAACTGAGAGCGAGTGACCGTACCTTGCCAATCAAGTACATTGATTGCCGTTTCATCAGCAGAAGAAAGGGCTTCTTTCGCAGCTTGCGCAGCATCTTGGAGAATACGATGTTGCTGTGCAGTACGCTCACCATTAAAACCAGCTTGCTCGGCAATCCAGTCTGCTAATAAGTGGTCAAAGTCGTCACCGCCAAGGGCTGAGTCACCACCCGTTGCCATCACCTCAAATACACCTTTTGATAGGCGTAAAATTGAAATATCAAAGGTACCGCCACCCAAGTCGTAAACCGCAATAACGCCCTCTTGACCAGAGTCTAAACCGTATGCGATAGCGGCAGCCGTTGGCTCATTTAATAAACGCAAAACATTGAGATTTGCTAGCTTGGCAGCATCTTTAGTACCCGCACGCTGGGCATCATCAAAATAAGCTGGAACCGTAATAACTACGCCTTCCAACTCACCACCTAACGTATCTTGAGCGCGTTGGCTTAGATGCTTAAGAATCTCGGCAGAAACCTGAACAGGATTAACCTCGCCCGAGCGAGTGATCAATTGTGGCAAACCATTGTCTGTCGCCGTAAATTGATATGGCATCTGAGGGTAACGCTGCTGAATATCAGCCAGAGAGCGACCCATCATCCGCTTAACAGAAATAATGGTATTCAGCGGGTCTTGCTGAGCAATTTCTCGGGCTTCTTGACCAACAACAATGCCAGTCTCGCCATAATGAACTGCCGACGGCAAAATGCCGTTCTTTTGCTCATCTTTTAGCGTTTCAGGGACGCCGCTGCGTACCGCAGCCACGAGCGAGTTAGTAGTACCCAGATCAATACCCACCGCTAACTTATGTTGGTGCGGTGCTGCACTTTGACCGGGTTCAGCAATCTGTAACAGTGCCATTATCGTTCCTGTGGAAAGTTAATACCGGGATCGTAAAAATTGTTAGTCGAACAAGCTATCTTCTAGTCGCTCAACTTCATTACGCAGCTTAACAATAAACTTAAGCTTACGCACGGCATCAGCCGCAGTCTCCCAGCTTTCTTGAAATAGAAGTTGTTCAAGTGCCGTTAACTGTGTTTTGTATAGCGCGTTCGCCTGCTGCTCAAAATCAGACAAGGCAGCTTCGGGATCGCTTGCATCAGGGATATCTTCAAGGGCTTCTCGAAGCTCCATCTGCTGCATTAAGAAAGCCGGATCCTGAAGCGTTTTTTGCTCGCCACGAATATCATACCCTTTTTCAGACAGCATATATTCGGCGCGAGAAATCGGGTTTTTGAGCGTTTGGAAGGCATCGTTGATTTGCGCAGCTTTTTGCACTGACATCAAACGATCACGCTCTGAAGCCGTGGCAAAATTATCAGGATGAAAACGGCGCTGTAGTTCACGGAACTGAGTTGCAAGAAGGCTACCGTCCAGCTGAAACTGAAATGGTAGCCCAAATAATTCGAAATGATTCATAGCATCTGTATCTATAAAGACTGAACCCGATAACTACAGGTAGTAGTGATCAGGTTCAGTAAACACAGCGATTAAACGTTGAAGCTTTCACCACAACCACATTCGCTGGATACGTTAGGGTTATTGAACTTGAAACCCTCGTTCAGGCCTTCTTTGGCAAAATCCAATTCAGTACCTTCAAGGTAAACTAAGCTTTTGGCATCAATAATAATTTTAACGCCATTTTCTTCGAATACCTGATCACCTTCATCAAGCTGATCGACGAATTCAATGATATAGGCCATACCAGAACACCCTGAAGTACGGACACCTAACCGGAGACCAAGGCCTTTACCACGGTTTTCAAGGAAAGCAGCTACGCGACTTGCTGCCGCTTCAGTAATAGATATGGCCATACAACAACCTTTAGGAATTAGTTTTCTTCGTGTTTCTTCTTGTAATCGCTAACTGCGGCTTTAATTGCATCTTCTGCAAGAATTGAGCAGTGAACTTTTACCGGCGGTAACTCAAGCTCTTCAGCAATTGCTGAGTTCTTGATAGATGCTGCTTCATCAAGGCTCTTACCTTTCACCCACTCGGTGATCAGCGAACTTGATGCGATAGCAGAACCACAACCGTACGTTTTGAATTTAGCATCTTCAATGATGCCATCTTCAGTTACTTTGATTTGAAGTTTCATTACGTCGCCACAGGCTGGTGCACCCACCATACCGCTACCAACGTTTTGATCGTCTTTATCAAATGAGCCCACGTTACGCGGGTTCTCATAATGATCGATAACTTTTTCACTATATGCCATGACAGTTTCCTCGAATGCGTTATGACCGCAAAATTAGTGGTGTGCCCACTCGACTGTATTGAGGTCAATACCTTCTTTGTACATATCCCATAATGGAGACATGTCTCGTAGTTTCTCTACCGCGCCACGGATTTGTGAAACTGCGTAGTCTATTTCTTCTTCCGTCGTGAATCGACCGAAAGAGAAACGAATTGAGCTATGTGCAAGTTCATCATTTAGACCTAGAGCTCGTAAAACATACGATGGCTCAAGGCTTGCTGATGTACATGCTGAACCTGACGATACTGCCAGATCTTTCAGTGCCATTAGCAAAGATTCACCTTCAACAAAAGCAAAGCTAATGTTTAGGTTGTTTGGTAAGCGCTGCTCCATATCACCGTTGATAGTCATCGCTTCGATGCCTTCAAGGCCAGTTAACAGACGGTTACGCAATGCTAATGCATGCTGGTAATCTTTATCCATGTCTTCTTTAGCAACACGGAATGCTTCACCCATACCCACAATCTGATGCGTTGCCAGTGTGCCTGAACGGAAACCACGCTCATGACCGCCACCGTGCATCTGCGCTTCTAAGCGGATACGAGGTTTACGACGCACATAAAGTGCACCGATGCCCTTAGGGCCGTAAATCTTGTGTGCAGATAATGAAATTAAATCAACTTTCATTTCCTGAACATCAATCGGTAGTTTACCCGCAGATTGTGCGGCATCCACGTGGAAGATCACTTTCTTCTCACGACACATCTCGCCAATGGCTGCGATGTCTTGGATAACACCAATTTCGTTGTTTACATGCATGATAGAAACCAGCACGGTATCTTCACGCATTGCATCACGCAACTTAGCTAAATCGACCAAACCATTTGATTCAGGGTCTAGGTAAGTCACTTCAAAACCTTCGCGCTCAAGCTGACGACAAGGGTCAAGAACAGCTTTATGCTCAGTTTTCAAGGTAATAACATGCTTACCTTTCTTAGCATAAAAGTGCGCAGCACCTTTAATCGCAAGGTTATCTGATTCTGTTGCACCCGATGTGAAAACAATTTCACGTGGGTCAGCATTTAGCAAGTTAGCAATATTCTCACGAGCAGTATCAACTGCTTCCTCGGCCTGCCAACCGTAACGGTGAGAACGAGAAGCCGGATTACCGAAATTTCCATCCATCGTTAGGCATTGCATAATTGCTTCAGCAACACGTGGATCTACTGGGCAAGTCGCGGAATAATCAAAATATATTGGCAGTTTCATTTTCATCTCCGAAAACACGGACGTCTAGTCTCTAGGAGCGAACATCGACACCTATTGTGGTGCTGTCGTGTGTATTATTATGTCCAAATGACGTTTTAGTTAGAACTCGATCTTGTCGACCAGAGATTTCTTGTACGTCATTATCTCGCATCAACTCACCAAGAGTGATGTTGTTCAAAAAGCCGCTGATACGGGAACTTAGGTCGTGCCATAGCGTATGTGTTAGACAACGCACACCACCTTGACAGTCTCCCTTACCGTGACACTTAGTCGCATCAACCGACTCATCAACGGCAGCAATAACCATGCCTACCGCAATGTCATTTGCATCTTCACCTAGGCGGTAACCACCACCAGGACCACGTACACTGGCGACTAAACCAGCCTTACGCAGGCGAGAGAAAAGCTGTTCCAGATAAGACAGTGAAATACCTTGGCGTTCTGAAATATCAGCCAGAGGTACAGGACCATCCTGCGAGTGCAAAGCCACATCTAGCATCGCTGTGACTGCGTATCTTCCTTTTGATGTCAATCTCATAACACACCGCTACCCACGTTTGTATATGGGGAGAGTGTCCCATACCTGACTAAAATGGTCAAGTATTTACCTGACTGTTTTAGTCAGGTTTTTAACCATAAAGAAGATGTGGCTATTTATCTTTATGTTCGAGTGATTTTTCAACCGAAGATAAGATGCCGCGCAGAATATTCAGCTCTTGGGATTCTGGACGAGCACGGGTAAATAGACGACGAAGTTTCGTCATTACCATGCCCGGATGATTCTTATTTATAAACTGGGTCTGAGTAGTGACCTTTTCAAGATGCTCATAGAACATTTCGAGTTCTTTTACTTGAGGGTACTCATCTACATGCGCATGCTTGCCATGTTTTTGCTGTTCAAGAAACGCCATGCGAATTTCATAGCTTACGGTTTGTACCGCCATCGCTAGATTCAAAGAGCTGTAATCAGGGTTAGCCGGAATATAAACATGACAATGGCAACGCTGAAGCTCTTCGTTAGTCAGACCAGTACGCTCTCGGCCGAATAAAATTGCAACATTATGATGATGTGCTTCGGCTATCGATTTAATACCACATTCACGAGGATCCAGCTGTGGCCATTCGAGGGTGCGAGAACGCGCGCTTGAGCCCACGACTAAACCACAATCGGAAATAGCTTCATCAAGTGTTGATACGATTTTGGCATTTTTTACAATGTCTGCAGCACCAGCAGCTAAGGCATAAGATTTGTCATCTACCTCACAGGCTGGGTCAACCAATACCAAGTTGGTCAGCCCCATCACTTTCATTGCTCGAGCAGCCGAGCCAATATTGCCCGGGTGAGAAGTACCAATTAGCACAACACTGATTTTATCTAACATAGACACGCATATTTCCGACGGTTTCAATAAAGCCGAAAGATTTTAGCACAGAGATTTTAAAAAAGGTGAAAACATGTAAAAACATTATACCAATTCTGCTACGGCTGACCTGAATGCCTGAAATGCATACAATGCCACTCCAAATTGAGCAACGGGCAAAAAATAACCACTTCCTTTTTGTTCCAGCTCTGATATACTCGCCGCCGCTTTTTAGTTCTTTAACATCCGTTGGGAAGATCCTATGCATCCGATGCTTAATATCGCCATTCGTGCTGCACGAAAGGCTGGTGACCATGTCATTAAATCTTTAGAAAAACCTCAATCTATTGAAGTAGAAAACAAAGGTAATGATGTTGTTACCAATATCGATCATGAAGCAGAAGCTATCATCATCGAGACAATTCTTAAGTCTTACCCTGAGCACTGCATCATTGCAGCAGAAAGCGGTACTAAAGAAAACCGTGACAAAGAATGTCAGTGGATCATCGACCCAGTGGATGGCACCAAAAACTTCGTTCGTGGTTACCCTCACTTTGCAATTTCTATTGCGCTGCGCATGCGCGGTCGTACAGAAGTTGCAGTGGTTTACGACCCTGCACGTAACGAGCTATTTACTGCGACACGCGGTTCAGGCGCTCAGCTTAACAGCCAACGTCTACGTGTATCACAGCCTCGTGACCTAACAGGTACTACGCTTGCAACAAGCCTTCCTTTTGCTGCTAAACAGCACGCTGAAAGCTACATGAAAATCCAGAACGCACTATTCCTTAGCTGTGAAGATATGCGTCAATCTGGCTGTTCTGCTCTTGACCTATGTTACCTTGCTGCTGGCCGTGTTGACGGTCTATTCAAGCTTGGTCTTAAGCCATGGGAAATTGCAGCAGGCGAACTCATCGCACGCGAAGCTGGTGCTATCTGTACTGACTTTACAGGCAACACTAATCACCTGACTACTGGTAACATCGTTGCTGGTAATGCACGTGTTGTGAAGCCTATGCTAGCTAAAATCCGTGAACACGGTAGCGAAGCACTTGCTAAGTAATCACTGATTACCACTAAATTCAAAAACACCCCAGTGATTTATCACTGGGGTGTTTTTTTATGCCTGTCACTTTATACCGACACAATTTATACCGACATAAAAAAACGGAGCCTCTCGGCTCCGCTTTCAATGACAGCATTCAATACATGAGCCGTTAAGGCATTGCATCAAACTCTTCGCCGTCTTTCTCAACTTGAGGTGGCATCAAGTGTTCACGCGCAATACCCAGCTTCATCGCCAATGCCGATGCGACATAGATAGACGAATATGTACCAACAGTGATACCAATTAGTAGTGCTGCGGCAAAGCCGTGGATCATTGTTCCGCCTTTGACGAACAGGGCGATAACTACAAACAGCGTTGTTGCCGATGTGATCAAAGTACGGCTCAGTGTTTGCGTCACAGAGCTATTCATCACTTCAACCGCTTCGCCTTTACGCATCTTACGGAAGTTTTCACGGATCCGGTCAAACACAACAATGGTATCGTTGAGCGAGTAACCGACAACCGTCAGTAATGCGGCAACGATGGTCAGATCAATCTCAATTTGCGTGAACGAAAATATACCGATAGTGATAATGACATCATGTGCCAATGCCAATACCGCACCCGCAGCTAAACGCCATTCAAATCGAATCGAGACGTAAAGCAAGATACAAATCAGTGCAACGATAATGGCTAAGCCACCTGCTTCCGCCAGTTCATCACCCACGTTCGGGCCAACAAACTCAATACGGCGCATCTCAACAGTTTGGCCAGTACCCTCTCTTAGCGCATCAATGATTTGGTTACCTAATTTTTCACCCTTCGCATCTTCGCGAGGCTGAAGACGAACCATCACATCACGTGCCGTACCAAAGTTCTGAACAATGGCATCACCAAAACCGGACTCTTCTAGCGACTCACGAATCAGAGCGAGATCAGCAGGCTGCTCAAAGCCTACTTCAATCAGCGTTCCGCCTGTAAAGTCCAAACCCCAATTTAGCTTCTGAGTCGTTACAGTTGTAATCGCCGCAACAATCATTGCAATCGAAAAAACAAATGCAAATTTCGACCAACGCATAAAGTCGATCACTTTATCCGCTTTCATTATTTGAAACATGTCAGCGTCTCCTTAGATCGACAGCTTATCGACGCGCTTACCGCCATAAACTAGGTTAACCAACGCACGTGTGCCCACAATCGCGGTAAACATGGAAGTCAAAATACCGATAGATAGCGTCACAGCGAAGCCTTTTATCGCGCCCGTACCCACAGCAAATAGAATAATCGCGGTGATCAATGTCGTGATATTTGCATCTGCAATGGTACTAAATGCATTCGCATACCCCTGCTGAATAGCCTGCTGAGGACTGCGTCCTTCACGTAGTTCTTCACGGATACGTTCGAAAATAAGTACGTTAGCATCAACCGCCATACCGACAGTAAGAACAATACCTGCAATACCTGGTAGCGTCATGGTTGCCCCTGGGATCATCGACATAACACCGATAATCATCACAAGGTTCATCAACAATGCCATGTTGGCAAAGAGGCCAAAGCGACGATAGTAAATCAGCGTGAACAGCATGACCGCGACCATACCCCAAACCATTGCTTGAACACCCATATCGATATTCTGCTGCCCCATAGATGGGCCAATGGTACGTTCTTCAACGATTGAAATCGGTGCAATCAAAGCACCAGCTCGAAGAAGAAGGGCAAGGTTATGTGCTTCAGCTTGTGAGTCAATACCGGTAATACGGAAGTTACGGCCAAGCGCAGTTTGAATCGTTGCTTGGTTAATAACTTCTTCGTGTTTCTCAAGGATCACTTTACCGTCTTCGTCACGCTCGCCACTGTCTTTATATTCAGTGAAAACCGTTGCCATTAGCTTGCCCACGTTATTACGTGAGAAAGCTGTCATCTTGCTACCACCTTCACTGTCTAGTGAGATGTTAACTTGAGGACGGCCATATTCATCAGCACTTGAGCTTGCATCGGTGATGTGAGAACCGGCAAGGATCACGCGTTTTTTCACGACGGCTGGACGACCATCACGCGTCATTTTCACTTCGCTATCTGGTGGTACACGGCCTGATGCCGCGGCAGCCAAATCAGCAGAGCTATCAACTTCACGGAATTCTAGTGTTGCAGTTGCACCAAGAATCTCTTTTGCTCGCGCTGTATCTTGAACACCTGGTAGCTCAACCACAATACGGCTCGCGCCTTGACGCTGTACTAACGGTTCAGCAACACCGAGTTCATTTACACGGTTACGAAGAATCGTGATGTTCTGCTCAACCGCGTAGTTACGGATTTCTTGTAAACGCACATCTGTAAACTGAGCGCTTAATAGGAAATTCGTCGTGTTGTCACTAAACAGCATATCAGGGTGAAGTGCCGCAAGCGCATTCTTAGCTTCCGCTAATTGTTCAGCATTACGTAAACGAACCTGCACGCTATCTTCCGTTTTACTGATAGCGCGGTAACGAATTTTCGCTTCACGTAATTCAGTACGGAACGTTTCTTCCTGTTGGCTCAGCAATTTTTCCATTGCCGCATCCATATCGACTTCCATCAAAAAATGGACACCACCACGCAAATCAAGCCCCAGTTTCATTGGGGATGCGCCGATAGATTCAAGCCAGCTAGGAGTAGAAGCCGCAAGGTTTAGAGCAACAACAAAGTCATCGCCAAGCTGTTCATTAAGAATATCGCGAGCACTGATTTGGGTATCAGTGTCATTAAAGCGGACCAGTACAGTACCGTTTTCGAAAGCGACAGATTTATATGAGAGTTGATTTTGTTTTAAATCTTCGGTGACAGCATCCAGCGTAGACATATCTGCCGAGGCGCCACGCGCCCCGGAGATTTGAATTGCTGGATCTTCACCGTAAACATTGGGAAGTGCGTAAAGCAAACCGACAAGCAGTGTAAACACCACCATCAGATTCTTCCACAAGGGATAACGGTTTAACACTGCTGTGATCCTTTAGCGCAAATGTTTATAGAGATTTCATTGTGCCCTTAGGCAAAACAGCAGAAACGAAATCTTTCTTAATAGTAACTTCAGTTGTGTCGTTTAGTGCGATAACGATGTAATCGTTTTCTTCAGACACTTTAGTGATTTTACCAAGCAGGCCGCCGTTAGTTAGCACTTCATCCCCTTTGCCCATCGAAGACATTAGGTTTTTATGCTCTTTAACACGTTTCGCCTGTGGGCGATAAATCATGAAATAGAAAATTACAGCGAATAGGCCTAGCATGATGAAAAGTTGCATGCCGCCGCCTTGTGGCGCGCCTTCTGCTGCTGCGTGTGCTTGAGAAATCAGACTCATTTACTAACGTCCTCGATTATTGATTGTCATTTAATGGTGGAACTTCACGGTCACGACGCGCGTAGAATTCTTCTACAAATGCATCGAAACGATCTTCGTCAATCGCACTGCGGATACTTTCCATCAAACGCTGGTAGTAACGCAAGTTGTGGATTGTGTTAAGGCGCGCACCTAGAATCTCATTACATTTGTCGAGATGGTACAAATACGCCTTTGAATAGTTGCGACAAGTGTAACAGTCACAATGCGGATCTAGCGCAGTTGTGTCTGTTTTATGTTTCGCATTACGGATCTTGATCACACCGCCAGTCACAAATAGGTGACCATTACGGGCATTTCGGGTCGGCATTACGCAGTCGAACATATCAATGCCACGGCGAACGCCTTCAACCAAGTCTTCCGGTTTGCCTACACCCATTAGGTAGCGAGGCTTATCTTCAGGCAGTTTTGGACAAGTATGCTCGAGAATACGGTGCATATCTTCTTTCGGCTCACCAACTGCAAGACCACCAACGGCGTAGCCGTCGTAGCCAATTTTAGTTAGGCCTTCAACAGAGACATCACGTAAGTCTTCATACACACCACCTTGAACGATACCAAACAGTGCATTTGGATTTTCTTGGCGGTCAAATTCGTTACGGCTACGCTGTGCCCAGCGCAGTGACATTTCCATTGATTTCTTCGCTTCATCATGCGTTGCAGGATAAGGCGTACATTCATCAAAAATCATGACAACGTCAGAACCAAGATCATATTGGATTTGCATCGATTTCTCTGCATCCATAAATACCTTGTCACCGTTTACTGGGTTACGGAAATGTACCCCTTCTTCAGTGATTTTACGCGTTGCACCGAGGCTAAATACTTGGAAACCGCCTGAATCGGTCAGGATTGGACCCTGCCAGTTCATGAAATCATGCAAGTCGCCGTGCATTTTCATCACTTCTTGACCTGGGCGTAACCAAAGGTGGAAAGTATTACCTAAAAGGATTTGAGCACCGGTCTCTTTCACTTCTTCTGGCGTCATACCTTTAACTGTACCGTAAGTACCTACAGGCATGAATGCCGGAGTTTCTACCGTACCACGTTCAAACTGCAGGCGACCACGGCGAGCACGTCCCTGAGTTTTATCTAATTCAAATTTCACAAAGCCTCCAAAAGCCAGAGAAACAATCTGACATCGCACCTCAGCTGCCTAGCAGCTGGGTATACCCACACAAAAGGCCAGCTGCCTAATGTGCATATTACCAAACGCACCAACACATGCAGCCGTTTGGTTTAGCCACTACGCATAAAGCCTAGTGGAATAATTTATCCACGAGAAAAAAATCGCATTTGGCCTAAAAGGCCATAAATAAACCATATTGTCAGAAATGACAAAGGCTGCATTTTATCAAATGCAGCCTTAAGTGACACTGACTTAGTCAATCAAGTTCCGTTTATTTGTCTTTCTTTGTAATAAACATTGAATCACCATAACTAAAGAAGCGATATTTGTTCGCAACCGCTTGATGATAGGCATTGATTGTATGTTCGTAACCCGCAAACGCGCTAACCAGCATGATTAGCGTCGATTCTGGTAAATGGAAGTTAGTGATGAGCACATCCACCAGCTGGAATTCATAGCCTGGGAAGATGAAAATATCGGTATCACCAAAGAAAGGCTTGAGCTCAGTACCTTGTTTAACCGCATCTTGTGCCGCACTTTCAAGGGAGCGAACCGACGTTGTACCGACAGCAATGACACGACCGCCATTAGCCTTCGTCTCATTGATGGCATTTACTACATCCTCTGGCACTTCAACGTACTCAGCGTGCATATGGTGATCATCAATGTTATCAACACGTACAGGTTGGAAAGTGCCCGCACCGACATGCAAAGTGACAAAGGCAAAACTCGCACCTTTTGCTTTAATGGAATCTAACAATGCATCATCGAAATGAAGGCCAGCTGTTGGCGCTGCAACCGCACCAGGTTTCGCGTTGTAAACGGTCTGGTAACGCTCTTTATCAGAATCTTCATCAGGGCGATCTATATAAGGAGGAAGTGGCATGTGGCCCACTTCTTCTAAAATTTCTAAAACCGTTTTGTCACTGTTAAAGCGGATTTCGAATAATGCATCATGACGGGCGATCATTTCAGCCTCATAATCATCATTCTCACCCAGTAATAATACATTACCTGGCTTCGGAGACTTAGATGCACGAACATGAGCCAAAATTGTTTTATCGTCAAGCATACGCTCAACTAATATCTCTAACTTACCACCAGAGGCTTTACGACCAAATAAACGAGCAGGGATCACTCGGGTATTGTTAAACACCAACAAGTCACCTGGCTCAACCAGATCCAGTACATCCTTAAAACCTTTATGCGCCAATTCACCTGTATTACCAGTAAGTTGCAGCAAACGGCTCGCAGTACGCTCAGGTTGTGGGTAACGAGCAATTAGCTCATCAGGTAGATCAAAGTCAAAATCAGAAACTTGCATTATTAGGGCCCTAAATTACAGCAGGCAGCTAGTATAGGCCGCCAAACTGCAATATCAAGCAAAGATCACCCTTCACTTAGTGCCTTTTAAACCCATCAATACTGCTTTCGGCATCGTGGTTGTTACGCCTTGTTCGAAGCAATGCCAGTAAGCCGAGTCCCAACAAATAACGAAAATCGATATTACCGCCCCCCCCATCACCGGAATTCGATGAGGTATTGTTGACCACAATCCCCTCTCCAGCGTTGCCATAATCAGACAAAAACGGGTTAATCGAAAATGTTGATGTAGCCTGATTGAATACGCTATTCCCCACCTCGTTTGCTATCCAGCTTCGGTAATTAGAGGTTTGTGTATACACACCAGGTAAACGACCAGCACAACCTTCGCCAAAACTCACTAAACCGACTAACCGCAAACCAAAATCGCTATCAGCTGCTGCTTGGGGATTTTGCCATACCAAAGGACCACCTGAGTCACCAAAGCAGCTGTCACGGGCTAAATCAGGCGACGTCGAACCAGCACAAAGGTAAATGGAATAATCGCCAGTATTAATATTTGATCCCCACATACCATCACATGTTCTATCTGGCACCCCCGATAACAGTGTTTGGCGAAGCTTTGTCGAACCAGAGCCTGAACTATTAGGGTCGGTACTTCCCCAGCCGGAGACTAATAAATTAGCAACTCGATCCCCATTTGAAACCCAGCCATTATCAAATTCATTATCGACACTTTGCTGCTCACTATCAGTAGCAATATTGATCGGCACAGCACTATCCGGTAGTGGGCTTGATAGCATCAAGATGGCAATATCATTGGCAAAACGCGAGGAGCTGTATGACGGGTGAATAATAATGTCACTGACTGAAACCGCATTCAAACGATTAGCACTGAAAATACTGGTGATACCAGCCCAGACATCGACATCTTCTGCCGCCGCAGTCGTTGAGCCGTTGCGCATGCAATGCGCTGCCGTTAATACTGCTGTTGGGCTAATGACGACTCCACCACAAATAAACGTTTTCGTTCCATCGCCATCAGGGAAACTCATATTCAAATATGCCTGCCAAGGCAACTCGTTATTTTCAGATTCGATTCCACCTATGATCTTCGGTGTAATGACAGGCGATTCACTGCTTGCCTCTATGGGGAAAATTGCAAACCAAGACAGCAAAATAAACAACAGCTTAGGCATTAATGTATTCCCCTATGACATGTCATTTATTGAGTATATTACACATTCTTATTTTTAACTCATGAGAAACATATGAGACACAACAACAAAACAATCAAACAACTTCTCATTTATTTGACGAACATCATAGGGAGGTTAAAAAGGATTCGCTACAGTCAAAAGGGAAGCTAAGAAAAATCGAGATAATCTTGCACAGGGCGCGATACGTTAAGTGCTCAAATAAAAACAACAAACCGTAAATTTGGAGGCTTTTATGTTTACTGTTGCTGATATGATGACTCCTCATCCCCACTCACTATCTGCTGATCATACGCTTGCAGATGCAAAACGCTTGATGGAAAAATTCCATATCCACCATATTCCTGTTGTGGATAAAGACAATCACCTTATCGGCTTGGTCAGCCAGCGAGATATACTAGCGGCACAAGAATCTAGCTTTGAGTTGCAAGCAAAAGTTCCTTTTGTTTCTGCTCTGGATATCCCATTAGAACAAGCCATGCACCGCAACCTAATGAGTGTTAACCCTCAAGCTGGTCTCAAAGAGGCGGCAACCTACATGCAAAAGCAACGTATTGGCTGTTTACCAATTCTCGACCACAATAAATTAGTAGGCATCATTACCGACACCGATTTTGTCGCGATTGCTATTAATCTATTAGAATTACAGGAAGAGGTTGAGCCGCTTGAAAATGAAACGGAAAAGCTCTATTAGCAAGCAAGTCGTCATACTAAATAACGCCAGAAAGCTGCCTGTACTACAATGAATTTTCTGGCGCACCTGCACATTGCAGAACAATGTAATAGCCACCTTGCCGGTAATTTACTGGCCGATTTTGTAAAGGGTGACCCTTATGTACAATATCCACGCACCGTTGCTGACGGGATAAAGCTTCACCGCTTTGTCGACAGCTTTATCGATGCGTTACCTGAAGTTCGGCTGTGTCGACAACTTTTCTCTCCTACGACCAGGCGAGTTAGCGGCATTGCGCTCGATATCACTTGGGATCATTTTCTTGCAATGCACTGGACACAATACCATGCAGATCCACTTCCTGAGTTTATTCACTCCGCCCAGCATGAAGTTAGCCTGTTCACCGAAAATCTACCTGATGCTTATCAATTAACGATGGCTCGAATGTGGCAACAGAACTGGTTATCACAATATCAGTATCCCGAGACGATCAACCTGACACTGACCAGAATGGCGCAAAGACGCCCTAAATTATATCAATTGGCTCACTGTCCAGACGATATCAACCTGCACTACAACGAACTCGAAGACCAGTTTCACTGTATTTACCCACAAGTTGAATTCGCCGCAAGAGAGTTCAGCAGCGAACTACACCGTTCATAAACAGAAGACGAAAAACAAAAAAGGAGCGCACTAGGCGCTCCGAATATTATCAACGATTTACGTCGTTATTATTAGAATTTATTTACTGGCAGCTCACAATCAGAACTGATCTTCTTCTGTCGAGCCCGTCAATGCCGTAACAGATGAGTTACCGCCTTGAATCGTATTGGTCATCTTATCAAAGTACCCCGTACCCACTTCCTGCTGATGCGCAACGAAGGTATATCCTTTATCAGCCGCTTGGAACTCAGGACGCTGTACTTTTTCGACGTAATGGCGCATGCCTTCACCCTGCGCATAAGCATGAGATAATTCAAACATGTTAAACCACATGTTATGGATACCGGCCAATGTAATAAACTGGTATTTATACCCCATGTCTGAAAGTTCTTGCTGGAACTTGGCAATGGTTTCTGCATCCAAGTTTTTCTCCCAGTTAAACGATGGCGAACAGTTATAAGCCAACAGCTGATCTGGGTATTGCGCATGAATCGCTTCTGCAAATTTACGCGCTTCTTCTAGGCATGGCTTAGCCGTTTCACACCAAATTAAATCAGCATATGGCGCATACGCCAAGCCGCGAGAAATCGCTTGATCAATACCTGCACGCACACGGTAGAAGCCTTCAGCCGTACGGTCACCGATGATAAAGTCATTATCGTAGCTGTCACAATCAGATGTTAACAAATCGGCCGCATTGGCATCTGTTCGAGCTATAACCAATGTTGTGGTGCCTGCTACATCAGCGGCAAGACGTGCCGCTACCAGCTTCTGGACCGCCTCTTGAGTTGGAACTAATACTTTCCCCCCCATGTGGCCACACTTCTTCACTGACGCCAGCTGATCTTCAAAGTGAACCCCTGCCGCCCCCGCATCAATCATATTGCGCATCAACTCATAAGCATTCAGTACACCACCGAAACCCGCTTCCGCATCCGCAACAATAGGTAAGAAGTAATCAATACCTTCCTCTGGGTTGCTTCCACTCGACCATTGAATTTGATCCGCACGTCGGAATGCATTATTAATGCGGCTAACAACCGATGGCACAGAATCAACCGGGTATAGAGACTGGTCGGGATACATTGTCGAAGCCGTATTATTATCAGCGGCAACCTGCCAACCTGAGAGATAAATAGCTTCAATACCTGCTTTTGCTTGCTGCACTGCTTGACCGCCCGTCAGTGCGCCAAGGCAGTTAACATACCCTTTCTTCGCATCACCGTTGACCAAATCCCATAACTTATCAGCACCACGCTGTGCGATAGTATTGGCTGGTGCAAATGAACCTCGTAGATTAATGACTTCTTCTGCAGTGTAGGTACGTTTTACATGTTTCCAACGTGGGTTTTCTGCCCAATCTTTTTCCAAAGCTTCGATTTGTTGCTGGCGAGTCAGTGTCATAATGATGTCCCTCGTTTCATTTGGCGATAATCCGCGTCACATAGTCGTTATTGGTCAAGCTTTCAGTAAGGAAGCATCTACTTCCCACTTTTCTCTATTGATTAATTATTGTTATTGCAAGTATTCGTACCCTGACAAGGTCAGGAAATTCACCAACTCATCACTGGTGGTGAGTTGTGACATCATGACAGCAGCCTCATCGAAACGTCCGCGTTCAAAATGTTCATTCCCTAATTCTTGCCTAAGCACAGCCATTTCTTCTTTTAGCATTTGCTCAAATAAGGCTTTGGTGACGATCTGCCCATTGCTTAGCGCTTTACCGTGCTTTATCCACTGCCAAATGGAAGCGCGTGAAATCTCAGCAGTCGCGGCATCTTCCATTAAGCCGTAGATAGGCACGCACCCGTTACCAGAAATCCAAGACTCGATATACTGAACAGCAACTCGAATGTTGTGACGCATACCGTCTTCAGTCCGCTCACCGTCACAAGGAGCTAGCAGGTGCTCAGCCGTTATCGTTGCATCTTCGCTTCGGCTAACATCAAGCTGATTACTACGCTCACCCAACACACCGTCAAACACCGCCCGAGCGGTACTTGCCAAGCCAGGATGGGCAACCCATGTCCCATCGTGCCCATTGTTCGCTTCTAAAGATTTATCCGTTTGAATTTTATTCAGTACCCAAGCATTACGTTCAGGCTCTTTTGATGGAATAAATGCAGCCATTCCTCCCATTGCAAACGCTTTACGGCGATGGCACGTTTTAACTAATAACCGTGAATAGGCATTAAGAAACGGCTTTTCCATTGTTACAACTTGGCGATCTGGCAATATGCGGTCAGGGTGATTTCGTAAGGTTTTTATATAACTGAAAATGTAATCCCAGCGACCACAGTTAAGGCCAACAATATGTTCTTTCAAGCTGTATAAAATCTCATCCATCTCAAACACAGCTGGTAGCGTTTCAATTAACACCGTTGCCTTAATTGTCCCTCTTGGAAGTCCAAACTCATCTTCGGTAAAACTGAAGACGTCACTCCACCACGCAGCTTCTTGATACGCCTGCAATTTAGGCAAGTAAAAATAAGGACCACTACCTTTTTCCAGCAACTGCTTGTAGTTATGGTAAAAGTACAACGCAAAATCAAATAAACATCCTGGAATTGGTTCACCATCCCAAAGAAGGTGTTTTTCAGGTAAGTGCAAGCCACGCACTCGACAAATCAGTACCGCCGGATCATCCCCTAGCTGATATTGCTTCCCCGACTCAGGGTGGGTATATGAAATTGTGCCATTGACTGCATCACGTAGGTTACGCTGCCCATCTAATACTTCATCCCATGCGGGGGCAAAGGAGTCCTCGAAGTCGGCCATAAAAATTTTTGCATCAGCATTAAGCGCATTAATCACCATTTTGCGCTCAACAGGACCTGTAATTTCTACTCGGCGATCTTGTAAGTCAGAAGGGATATTTTGAATGGACCAGTTACTTTCACGAATAGCAGCGGTTTCTGGTAGAAAATCAGGTAAAGCGCCAGCATCAATCGTATGCTGCCGCTGCTCCCGTGTGGCGAGTAGCTCTGGGACCCTAGAGGCAAACCGCTGAACTAAGTGCTCCACAAATTGAAGCGAATCGTTATTTAATACTTCTGCTTGCTCATCGGTCAACACCGTTTGTAGTGATAACTTTACTTCATGATTAGGTGGAGTATGTCTATCCATTTTTACGCTCCCTTACACCTGTAACTTAATCACCATATTTATCAGTAGTGATTGATCCACGATTTTAGTCAGATTTCGTCGCAACACCTGATTTACGGTGCCGTAACATATTAGCAATTGCAAGTATCTCCATTTAAACCAACAAACACACAAATGAGTAAACTCATTTTAAATCAGCAAGTTAAACAAACTAGAGTTTTAACTCAAAACACTAAATTGAAACAAAATGCAGGTAATTACTCGGTTTTTAATAAGATGAGTACCTTAATGCGGTTTTGTAATTACTTACGTAATAAAATTACCAAAAAGCCCAATTCAAACAAATGTTCCAATTTACGTTTTAAACAGCAGCAAAGGAGGGGGTAACTGTAAGTGATTAAAAATCATACGATTAAAGACCATTAATACATGCTTTTAATACACCTAAGGAATAAGAACCCCATTAAGAGCAACTATTTATTTGCAGAGCGAAACATAATAAACCTACAAAACGGGCGCAATTAGCCGGAACATGCACATAATGTAAATAATGCTTTGGCTTCATTTCTTAGAATAATGTGCTGAAAAATACGACTTTCTTCCAACACATCAATTATCAGGAGGGAGTTCGAGCTATAAAAGGTCTTTTACAATATCGGCAAGACAATGGAAGGTGCGCGTTCGGCTTGATGTCGGTCGCCATACTAAACCAATTTCTCTGTACGCCTCTTGCCCTGGAGGATCAATAACGACAAGGTTTTGATTATGAAGCAAACCATGATCAATCGCCATTTGAGGAATAAAGGTTGTTCCTAGTCCATTTGCTACCATCTGTACCAAGGTGTGAAGGCTTGTCGCGGTGAATGGGTTAATTTTCTCTTTGCTGGTGAGCTTACAGGCAGAAACAGCATGATCGGTTAAGCAGTGCTCTTTCTCCAACAAAAAAACGGACTCATTCGGTAAGTCAGCATAGCGCAATGGTACATTCACTTGACCTACTTGCTCTTGGCTTATGACCATCTTAAAAGCATCTTTACCGACAACTTGGCTGTGCATGCCGTAAATCTCAACCGGTAACGCCAAAATCAACACGTCCATTTCACCATTACGTAACGCCGCCAATAAATTAGTGGTGGTATCTTCTCGCAGCAGTAAATTCAGACTAGGGTGAACCCGGTTAACTTCTTGTACTAAATCACACAATAAGAAAGGGGCAATAGTTGGAATACAGCCAACGCGCAATTGACCATCCATGCCATCACCATTGCAGTTTGATAACTCCATCAGATCTTGGCTACGGGCAAGTAGTTCACGACTCCTAATAACAACATCTTCACCGGTAGAAGTGAACACTAATGACTTATTGTCTCTTTCTATTAGCTGGCAACCAATCAGTTCTTCAAGGTTTTGCACCCCAGAACTTAATGTCGACTGGCTAACAAAACATTTCTTGGCGGCCTCACCAAAATGCCTCGTCTCAAAGAGAGTCACGAGGTAATGAAGCTGTTTTAAGGATGGAAATTTATTCATCGTATTTTTCGATTACATCAATCTATTTATTCCGCTTTTTCCAATCTAACAGTTTCGTTATAGTTTGTCTCGTCCAAACAAGGAGCCAACCGAAAGGTCGGCGACAAACCGAATATTTTAGGAGCACCAAAATGGTACTAGTAGGTCGTCAAGCACCAGATTTTACTGCTGCAGCTGTTCTAGGTAACGGCGAAATTGTTGATAGCTTCAACTTCGCAGAGTTCACTAAAGGTAAAAAAGCAGTAGTTTTCTTTTACCCACTAGACTTCACTTTTGTTTGCCCATCAGAGCTAATTGCTTTTGACAAGCGTTTTGAAGATTTCCAAGCGAAAGGCGTTGAAGTAATCGGTGTTTCAATCGATTCTCAATTCTCTCACAACGCATGGCGTAACACTGCTATTGAAGACGGCGGTATCGGTCAAGTTAAGTACCCACTAATCGCTGATGTTAAGCACGAAATCTGTAAAGCTTACGACGTTGAGCACCCAGAAGCAGGCGTTGCTTTCCGTGGTTCTTTCCTAATCGACGAAGATGGCCTAGTACGCCACCAAGTAGTTAACGACCTTCCTCTAGGCCGTAACATCGACGAAATGCTACGTATGGTTGATGCTCTAAACTTCCACCAGAAAAACGGTGAAGTTTGCCCAGCACAGTGGGAAGAAGGCAAAGCAGGTATGGACGCATCACCAAAAGGTGTTGCTGACTACCTATCTGAGCACACTGCAGACCTAGCTAAGTAATTAGCAAATAGCACCACGCTCACGGTGCTATGGCAACAAACGCAATAGCGTAAAGCCAAAGTCAGCCAATAGGCAAAAATAGAATGAGGCCCGGACACACCGGGCCCTTTTTCGATCTAACCTCTCTCAAATGTAATCTCCCCCTTATACGCTCTGTAATATTTTTTGATCTTATTCACCGTTCCATACGACAATTTCCACTACACTGCCCCCTACCCTCGCTCACTCTGATTATAAAATAATGCCTATTAACCATATCGAAGTTTGTATCGATAACATTGAATCACTGCACTATGCACAACAAGGTGGTGCAACCCGTATCGAGCTTTGCTCCTCTCTTGCCCTTGGTGGGTTAACGCCAAACTTTGGCTTAATGAAGCTTGCCGAAAAGCATGCCACCATTCCAGTTTATGCCATGATAAGACCTCGCCAAGGCGACTTCTTATTTGACGATCAAGATATTGAGATCATGCTAGCTGATATTCATGCAGCCAAGCAGGCCCAACTCCAAGGCGTTGTTGTTGGGGTATTAACCCAAGATGGCCATGTCGATAAAGACGTACTCAAAGCCCTTTGCCTTGAAGCCAAAGGACTTGGCATTACGTTTCACCGTGCAATCGACCAATGTGTAGACCCAATGGCGGCGCTTGATACAGTGATGGAATTAGGCTGCGATCGTGTGCTCACTTCAGGTCTAAAGGCCAATGCATTCGATGGTATATCAATGTTGAAAAACATGGTGGCGCATAGCGGTAACCGTATTGCTATCATGGCGGGAGCTGGCGTTAATGCTTCAAATGTCGCAGAAATTGTACGACATACAGGTGTGCGTGAAGTTCACTTATCAGGCAAAAGTACCCGAGCAAGTAAAATGACAGCCTTTGCCGCTGATGCGCATATGGGCAGTGCTGATCTTGATGACTTTGCAATACCTGTCACTGCCAGCGATAAAATAGCGGCGGTTATTAAGGCGCTTCAATAACCAAAGAAAACCTCCAAGTTTTGCAGAGAAGGTGACTTCTCTGCAATACTGTAAGCGACGTCATTCTATTCACTCTTCGATTCGTCAAATCACCTATTACCGATTACTCTTTTGTTACTCAATATAAAGTAGGCGCTGTTATGGGTTACCAGTCATCAAAGAAAAAGCTCAACAAAAAAGACTACGAAACAGAGCTCATTAAACTTCAGATCGAATTAGTGAAACTGCAAGAGTGGATAAAACAAGAAGGGCTCAAGGTCGTCGTTCTCTTCGAAGGCCGAGATGCCGCAGGTAAAGGGGGAGTCATAAAACGGATCACCGAAAAGCTCAACCCAAGAATCAGCCGCATTGTCGCCCTCCCCCAACCGACGGAGAAAGAAAAAACCCAGTGGTACTTTCAGCGCTATGTTGCCCACCTGCCTGCGGCGGGTGAAATGGTATTATTTGACCGAAGTTGGTACAACCGTGCTGGCGTCGAGAAAGTGATGGGCTTTTGCACTGACGATGAATATGAAGAATTTTTACGTTCATGCCCAGAATTCGAACGTATGCTGCTACGTTCAGGGATCATACTTGTAAAGTACTGGTTTTCGGTCTCAGATGAAGAGCAAGAAAAACGCTTTCTTGAACGTATTAATACGCCGATCAAGCGCTGGAAGTTCAGCCCAATGGATCTTGAGTCTCGCAATCGCTGGGCGGCCTATTCTGCGGCGAAAGACCGAATGTTTGCCTATACCGACACCAAACAATGCCCGTGGTGGGTGGTCGATGCCGACAACAAAAAACGAGCACGGATCAATTGCATTTCACATCTACTATCACAAATTCCGTATGAAGATATCCACTACCCAGAGATAGAGCTACCGGAAGTGAATAAAGATGGCTATATGCGCTCCCCGCTAGAGAGTCAAAGCTTTGTTGCTGATCGGTTTAGCGATGATTAAGCTCATGGTGTTACATTATGACGCCATCTAATAACCAATAATTAACGAGTAATATATGGCTAAAGACTTATACGCCAGTCTCGATCTCAATTTACTACGTACCTTCGTGATCCTTTCGCAAGAGCTTAATATGCGAAAAGCCTCTGAGCGACTTTTCGTTAGCCAGCCTGCAGTCAGCCAGGCATTACAAAAGTTACGTAATCATTTTGGCGATGATCTCTTTGTTAAAACCCGACACGGGCTTAAACCAACCTGTTTTGGGGAAGAGTTAGCCGCCAATATCAGCCCGTTAATGGATGAACTCTCTGGTACTTTAAATGCTAGCCATGCTTTCAACCCTGCAAAACTTGAAGGCACGCTTAAGCTGGCCATGTCACCCCACATCCTCACCTATATCTCAAGCTCATTGTTTCATAAAGTGCGCCAAGCTGCCCCGAATGTAAACCTACACCTATTAAATTGGTCACCAACATCGCTCGATGAACTCAATAAAGGTGATGTCACGCTTGGGATAAATTTCGAAATTCATCATGCGCCAAAAGAACTAATACAACAAAAACTAGCAGACGATACTTTTACGGTTTACGTCAGAAAAGATCATCCAATTCAAAAAGAAACCGTCACCCCTAATGATTTAGACGGGTATGAAGCGGCTAGCATTATCATATCTGACTGGAATTCTAATATTCCACATGTAGAGCGCATAATGAAGAGCTACAACCTGAATGTTAGGGTTGGGTTTCGCTCTGAACTACCAATGGCAATACTGGATATCATCAAACATACCAATATGTATTACCCAGCATCGTCTTACATTCGCAAAGAAGATCTAGAGCATATTAGAGGGATTAAAGTTAACGTAAACAACAGCCACATTGTTAGCCCAATCATCGCTTATTATCACCAAAAGAACCGCCGAAACCCAATGACGCAATGGCTCTTTACTCTCATTCAAGACTTATTGAACCAATAACCGTTAAGTACTAATACTTTAAGTCATAAGCATGAGTTATTAATGGATTAAGCACTCGTTATTTATTGTTTGTGAAATAAGCTGCTAATCTCTCCAACCATAAATCAGGAGAGGAATATTGTGATTAAACCCGATAAAAAAAGAGCGCACATAAGAATAAAAACAAGAGATATTTTAAAAAGAAATAAAAATAGTTTTCTCACACGCCACAAACTAGATCAGAACAAAAGTACGTTTATAAACAGCTAGTTGAAGTACAAATACAATTTAACATTTCCACTTTAAGTTATATCAATTTTATTTGTTAAATATAAATGTATATCTCGACTATCTCCCTATTAATGGTAAGTGAATTAATAATGGGTACACCTTTCATCACCAATAATAGTCAGAGGTGAAAGCAATTATTAGTTATCGGTACTCAAATATAAATCCGTAACCAGTGCACATGCTGCAAATGTAAACCTTAACCAGTTTGGTACTCGCGCCCCTGCTTTTCCTCTTCTTTCAGGGGCTTTTTTTAATCATTTTCAACTGAATGGTAATACACTTCATCACTTTCTACTTTACTATGATATGTTTATAGCGATCGTCTGATATTTAAGGTACTTATGATGGCGAAGGACTTATCTGCCAATCTCGATTTGAATCTTCTTAAAACGTTCTTGGTTATCGCTCAAGAGCAAAACCTACGTAAAGCGTCTGAACGTTTATTTGTTACTCAACCAGCAGTCAGTCACGCCCTTCAACGCCTGCGCCAGCACTTTGATGATGAACTGTTCACCAAAACGCGAGCCGGATTAAAACCAACCCCTTATGCCGAACAACTTTACCGAGAGTTATCCCCCGCACTAAATCAACTCTACAAGGCGGTAAATAGTCATCAAGAGTTTGCTCCCGAGCAAATCACAGGGAAAGTGCGTATTGCCCTTGCACCACAATTTCTTTATGCATTTGGCAGCCGTCTGTACCTCCTGATACAACAGCAAGCACCAAACTGCCAAGTAGAAATTATTGAGTGGACCTCGACCACCTTCTCCGGCCTGCTTAACGGCAATATTCAAATTGCACTCAATTATGATGTATCAACCACCAGTAAAGAATTTTGTCGTCGGGTGATCCCTGGCGATAAAGGCACGGTAATTGTGCGGCGGGATCACCCTTATAAAAAGCCAACAATCGGTGTTCTTGACGCAAAAGATGCCAGTTGGGCCTGTTTAATCGTGCCTGAACGTAACGAGCTAATAACGGATATTGAGCGTTACTATGAGCGCTTTAACCTAAAGCCCAACATCAGTTTTCGCTCGACCTCACCAGAGACCATATTACAAGTTATCCAACAAACCGATATGCTGTTCCCAACCCTTGATATTATGATCCCTGATGACCATCCCCTGTTTCGTAAAATTGAAGGAGATGTCGAAGATCACTACATAGACTTTCGCACCGTCTGTTTCTATCACCAAGCCAATAATCAAGACCCACTCACTCTTTGGCTTTTTGAGTTGGTAAAGTCATTATACCCACCTGATAATTCCGGCTAATTACATAAATCAATCAAACTAATTAGATTGTCAGCAAAGCAATATTTAGTATGTAACTCGCTGGCAGGGATAGCACGGCATTACTCAATGACACTATCTTTGCTGCGAGCCTAATAATGAAAAAATCAACCTTTGTTTTATCCCTCATTACTTTTTTTTCATCTTCCGCCTTTGCTAACAAACAAGGCTTTTATGTCGGCGCTGATATTGGCTCTAACTTTGTGGGGAGTATGTACCTCGATACAAATATTGGATTAACTGCGGGCTATGACTACCAAGTATCCCCCAAAGTTGTGGTCGGTATTGAAGGTGAATACCGAAACTTGGGCCAAGATAATGCGGCCGCCAGTGCAGGCAACACTCATCTGAGTGCAGATATCAAGGCTTCATCTTTTGGACTGAATATCAAACCTAAATATTACTTTAGCGATCAATTTTATGGCGCTCTTATCATCGGGTTACACCGCTATACCTATGAAGAGTATTGGAAAATTGGTAATACAGAATTCGGAGGGAAAGATAAAGATAACGCTTTCTTGTTCGGGACCGAAGCCGGCTATGAAATAAAGAACAACGTTATTCTCCGCACAGGCATCAAAGCCACAACCGCCGATCTCCTCGGTTATAAAACCGACTTAGGTACCGTCTATTTCGGTGTGGACTATAAATTCAACTAACCACCCACAATAATACACTGTGCAATAAATACCACTAATCAGTGAAATCAACCAAAGTAATTGGATAATGCACAGTGTTCATTTTAATATTCACCGCATAAAGTTGCCGCGACATCTGTGGCTGACAGTGCAAATTAACCAAATTCATCGGGTAAATTATGAAAAAGACAATCTTTGCTCTAACAATTGCTTCTCTACTATCAGCTCCAGCTCTAGCCTCAAAAGAAGGCTTTTACATCGGTGCCGACCTTGCTTCGAACAGCTTAGACAGTGACTCATTTGATACTGGTATTGGCTTGGTTGCTGGTTACGACTTTCAAGTTACACCGCAAATTGTAATCGGTGTTGAAGGTGAATACCGTAACTTTGGTAAAGATAAAGTATCAATCCCTAACTTTTTAGATGCTGAGTTAAAGGCACATTCATTTGGCATTAATGTAAAGCCAAAATACTACTTCAACAACAACTTCTATGCCGGTTTTCAACTTGGCCTGCATAGTGTTAAAGAAGAAGAAAAAGGAACTTGGTGGGACGGTGATACATACAAAGAATCAGATAGCGACACTGGCTTGTCTTACGGTGTAGAAGCGGGTTATGACTTCAATCGTAATGTTTCAATTAAAGGTGGTTACAAGGCTATCTCAGTGAAACCTCTCGGTGTGGACTCTGATTACGGTACGTTCTACATTGGTGCAAACTACAAGTTCTAAGTAAAAAGTACAATGGGCTGGCTACTGAGATTGAATCCTTCTCCTTAGTCGGCTCTACTCTTTTCCAATTGTATTGATGGCGACCCCTATGAAAAAGCCCCTATTAGCCTTGCTCATTACAGCGATGTTCCCCTTAAGTGCATCGGCGACACTCAATAAAAATACTTTCTATGTCGGCGGTGATCTGGGTTTTACTGATTATCGTGAAAAATCAACCCTTCCATTAACCTATGCGCTAGTTGCGGGGTATAACTTTACACTCAACAGTGATTTCAGTTTAGCTGTAGAGGTAGAAGGTAGAGAACTTGGCGACGGTGGACATTGGAGAGGCTGGGATAGAACCGAGTATACGACCACAGCCTACAGTGCTAGCCTTAAACCTAAATACCATTTTTATGTGCATGACCGCCCCGTTTATTTTGCAGCAAGCATTGGTGCACAACACATCAAAGAAAAAATAAAGCTTCCAGTCTATCCGTCAGGTAAAGTTGGTCTTAAAGACGAAGACACCACCATGGTTTCAGGACTAGAAATAGGCTCCATGTTAAATGAACATTTAACCATGACCGCGGCAATCAGATACAGTAAAGCCGATTTGTTCAATGAAGATAGGCGCTTTCTTACTTACACCTACGGCATTCACCTAAACTTCTAATATCAATATTTAAGCCGCCTGAATACGCACGCCTCAGGCGGTTTCCCACTACTTTAAAATATTCACCAGCTCTTCTTGGCTGGTATGGCGAATATCTTTACCTTTCACAAAATAAATAATGTATTCGCAGATATTCTGACAGCGGTCACCCACTCGTTCAATCGAACGTGCCGACCACATCACTTGCAAAACATTCGGAATAGAACGTGGATCTTCCATCATATAAGTCATCAACTGGCGGATGATCGCTTCATATTCACGGTCAATCCGGTCATCTTCCTTATACACTTCGATAGCCGCTTTAACATCCATTCGCGCAAAGGCATCAAGCACTTCATGTAACATTCGTACAGCATGTTGACCAAGCGCCTCAAGTGAGACTAATAGGTTATATTGCTTATTGGTAAAATTCTCGAGTGCTACTTTAGCAATACTTTCGGCAACATCACCAATACGCTCAAGATCAGTGATGGTTTTAATAATCGCGATCACCAAACGCAAATCACTAGCTGTTGGCTGGCGTTTAGCAATAATCCGCGTACATGCTTCATCAATCGCAACTTCCATCGCGTTCACTTTGTGATCATCTTTAATCACTCTGCGCGCCAATTCGGCATCTTGCTGATGCATGGCTTTAAGCGAATCAGCCAACTGTTGTTCGACTAAGCCGCCCATCGCTAAAACATGGGTGCGAATGCTTTCCAACTCTGCATTAAACTGGCCGGAAATATGTCGACCCAAACTAAGATTATCCAACATAATTTCTCTCCTTAACCGTATCGGCCAGTTATGTAATCTTCGGTACGCTTTTCTTTTGGTGTGGTAAAGATGTCATTGGTACTGGTGTACTCTACCAGCTCTCCCATATGCATAAAGGCAGTATTATCTGACACACGAGCCGCCTGCTGCATATTATGGGTAACGATGATCACCGTATATTTGTTTTTAAGATCGTTAATCAACTCTTCGATGGTCAAGGTTGAAATCGGATCAAGTGCCGAGGTCGGTTCATCAAGCAATAACACTTCCGGCTCTATCGCAATTGCTCGAGCGATCACCAAACGTTGCTGCTGACCACCAGACAAGCCAAATGCATTTTCATGGAGTCGATCTTTCACCTCATCCCACAGTGCGGCACCGCGTAATGAGTTTTCAACCGCATCATCCAGCACACGTCTGTCTTTTATACCTTGCAGCCGTAAACCGTAAATCACATTTTCATAAATGGATTTAGGAAAAGGGTTTGGCCGCTGAAACACCATTCCGACACGTCGGCGTAATGACGCTACATCGACTTTACTGCCATAGATATTTTGCCCATGGAGGATGATTTCACCGTCGACACGGCACCCTTCAACCAGCTCATTCATCCGGTTAATACAGCGGAGTAGCGTTGATTTACCACAGCCAGAAGGACCAATGAAAGACGTTACCTGTCCTTTTGCAACACGCATGTTGATATTAAACAACGCTTGATGCTGTCCATAGTGAAGGTCTAGCCCTTTAATCGTAAGCGCGGTTTTATCCTCGGGCAAAACAGACAAATCAATCGGCTCAAACAAGCCTATCGGGGAGTTGATTGAAAACATAATCTCGTTATTGCTCCAAAGAACGGAATTTCTCACGCAAGTGGTTACGGATCCCGATAGCAGTTAAATTTAACCCAACAATCACCGTCACCAACAAAAACGACGTGGCGTATACAAGTGGACGTGCGGCTTCTACGTTAGGACTTTGAAAGCCGACATCATATATATGATAACCAAGATGCATGAATTTACGATCTAAATGCAAGTAAGGAAAATGGCTATCAATGGGTAATGAAGGTGCCATTTTAACCACCCCGACAAGCATTAATGGCGCAACCTCACCGGCAGCACGGGCAACAGCAAGGATTAACCCGGTCATAATAGCAGGGCTTGCCATCGGTAATACAATACGCCATAGCGTTTCTGCTTGAGTCGCCCCTAATGCCAATGAGCCGTGGCGTACTGAACTCGGAATACGTGCTAAACCTTCTTCTGTCGAGACAATCACCACAGGCAGAGTAAGAATGGCTAAGGTCAATGCCGACCACAAGATACCAGGGGTACCAAATGTTGGTGCCGGCAGTTGATCAGAGAAAAAGATATCATCGATCGTTCCCCCCACCATATAAACAAAGAAACCTAGGCCAAATACACCGTAAACAATTGAAGGAACGCCAGCAAGATTAATAACAGCAACTCGGATCAATTTAGTGACGATATTTTTCCCCGCGTACTCATGGAGATAAATGGCTGCCATGACACCTAATGGTGTCACGATCACGCTCATCAATAACACCATAAAGACCGTACCGAATATCGCAGGAAATACGCCACCTTCAGTATTTGCCTCTCGAGGATCCTCACTGACAAACTTACCCAGTTGTTTTAACCAATGACCAAATTTACCGCTAAAAGTCAGCTCATTTGGGTGCCAGAGATCAAGAACTTGTCCCATCGAGATTTCAACTTCAACACCCGACATTTCGCGGACAGTCAAAATATCAGTATCAAGCTGTCGATGAAGCGATTGCAGCTGCTCTGCAACCAACTCAAACTGCGCTTCCAGAGTCGCTTTTTGGGTATTAATCACCGTATCATCAGGAGTATGAAGACTCTCTCGACGCAACTGCTCGATTTGGCGATTGATGCTTGCTAGCTCAGTATTCTCGATAACTCGGATCTGATCTCGAATAGCCTCAGCCGCCGCTAAACTATCAGGAAGTGCCTCTAGCGGGAGCGCTTTTCCGTTATCGGTGAGGTGGACAGGAAACCCATAAAAGCGGCCATTTTTAAGCCGTTCAATCACCATAACACCCTGGGCTAGTGACTGATTTTCAATATACGGTTCTAGAAATGTGACGAAATCGCTGCCAGCCATTTCACGGTTACCAGTCTTCACCATGTAACGCAGTACATTCTGCTCACCAAACCCAGATGTATCAATACCAGCATCAGCAAGCTGCTCGACAGGGACAACTTTACGGCCATAAATTTCGCCTATGACCACAGAAGTATTGGCACCCTGCTTAATATCAAACTGATACACAGGCGCTGGCCAGAAATAGCTCAGCCCTTTCCAGCCAATTAATAGCAATAACCCTAAAACCGCTACAAGGCTTAAACTAACGGCTCCGCCCGTTAGCCAAATCCAAGGAGAGCCGGATCTAAACCAATTACCCATGGTATAAATTATTCATGCAATTTAGCTCTTATCAGTTCATACAACTCGGTTATAGCGAGCTGTATTTATCTCGCAAACGCTGACGAACAAGCTCTGCGATCGTATTAAAGAAGAAAGTGAAAACAAACAAAACAAAGGCGGCAAGGAACATGACACGGTAATGTGAACTATTCACTTCGCTCTCAGGCATCTCGATGGCGATTGTCGCAGAAAGCGTGCGCATCCCCTCAAGAATATTCCAATCCATAATTGGGGTGTTACCTGTCGCCATCAAGACAATCATGGTTTCGCCAACCGCTCGGCCTAAACCCATCATGATAGCTGAGAATATACCGGGACTTGCTGTCAACAACACAACCTTGGTTAATGTTTGCCAGTGGGTTGCCCCCAGCGCTAACGAACCGCTGGTTAAGTGCCCTGGAACCGAAAAGATAGCATCTTCAGCAATGGAGAATATCGTGGGAATAACGGCAAAGCCCATCGCGATGCCAACCACCAGCGTATTGCGCTGATCGTAACCAATACCCCATTCATTAGTCAGGTAAACCCGCACATCGCCGGCAAATAGCCAGCCCTCCATAAACGAACTGACTGCGAAACAAGCATACCCAATAAATACAATCACGGGCATTAATAATAAAATATGAAAACCATTAGGAATACGATGCCGCCAACGACCCGGAAGTAACGACCACCCAACCCCCGCCAGCACAATGCTAATCGGTAACGCGACAATCAGCAGCATGATCCCTGCTAAATTATTTTCGACAATGGGGGCAAGCCAAATACCCGCAAGAAAGCCCAAAATAACCGTCGGTAAAGCTTCCATTAATTCGACTGTAGGCTTAACAACATTGCGCATTTTCGACGACATAAAATAGGCGGTATATATCGCACCGGCCAATGCCATTGGTACGGCAAACAACATCGCATAAAACGCAGCTTTAAAGGTACCGAAGACTATCGGCACTAAACTTAGCTTCGGCTCAAACTCATCGCTGGCCGAGGTTGATTGCCATACATAATCAGGTTCTGGATACCCTTCATACCAAATTTTTTGCCACAGCGAGGCGAACCCTATTTCTGGGTGTTTATTTTCAACACCATAAACCTGCCAACGATTGCCAGATACCGTAAGCAATTGATTTGCGCGAGGAGAGATAACTAATCGCTCAGGCAAATCACCAATAAAGGGAGTATCGTTATAAATCGCCCCGTTAACGGTGGTGTAGAAAGCGGATAATTGACCATCTTGCTGAAGGGCAAAAAAGCCCTTACGCGTATACTCGGGGACAACGGAATGAATCTCGGAATCAGATACCTTGAAGTCACGAGTACGAGTCAATACTCGCTTCCCCTCGTTCAACACTTCAAACCACTGAGATAGACTATTATCACTATTGCTGATCAGTAATGAATGGGCGCCAGACAGTAACACCAGTTGCTCAGGTACACTATTGCCATTGCTAACATCAACGACATCTCGGATATATCCTGAGTCGTGTTCAAGTGCAATAACATAGATCAACTGGCCAGACAGTGCGTAAGCTGTACGAGTGTCAGGGGTAATTGCCAATGCATTGATTAAATCAGGCAAACCTACCACTTCAAATGACGCAGATTGCCAACCGTCACTTGGTTCAAAGGCCGAACTTTGCTGATTTAAAAGGCGAACCCTGACACGCTGATCAGCGGTTACACCGATTATTGCAGCTTGGCTGCTGTTTACCGTAACAGCAAGTTTAATGATTGGCTGACCATTAGGGTCAAGCTGAATGGGATCGCGACCAAGCGGGTAATTAAATGCCACCTGATTATCACGCCCATTGATAAAACGCGGCGCTTCAGGCTTAACGACTTGAACGCTTCCTTTTTCTCCACCAACAGCAAATATTGCCTGGGTTGGAAGCGTTGCCGCAACAACTGTCGTGTTATCAAGCAGCGTTAGCTGTTCGACGATTTTCGGCGCTGAAGGTGATGTTTTATTCAATGATTCAGCACCAAGCTGAATAACACTTAATACACCATTACCAGAGAGGCGATAAATAGCGTCGTTATGATCACTGATAGAAACAGCCTGCGTTTTATCAGTAAACGACGTTTCGAAAGACTGTTGCTCAGTGACTTTTACACTCGAGAAAATAGGAAAAATGACATAAAGCAAATAGAAAAAGATGAGGACAAGAGTAATAAGCACAAAGATGCCACCCGCTGTTACGCCATAGCGGACAAACTTATCTTTTACCTTACGGCCAGGATTTTCACCCATTAAAAATGCACCGGCCTTCGCCATTATTACCTCAATAAATTTACACGTTTACCAATGATATCGCCCTTCTATTACAATTATATGACAGTCATTCACGAACAACCATTCGCTTATTCATTAGTCGTTGAAATAATTATGTAATAAATCAATTCAGCTAAATATAACTGTCATAAATGTCCTGTACTTTCTCGATCGTGACATCACATCGTACCCATATCTCGGAATGTTCGCTTGTGACTAGACAGGAAATGCACATCATCACATAATAATAATGCTGAAAATTTAAGCATAAGGATATGATTATGAAGCACCTCATTTTGACAGTTATTGGTAAAGATCGCGTTGGCCTTGTTGAAACCCTTTCCGATACGGTTTACCAAAACAATGGTAACTGGCTATCAAGCAGCTTAAGTAAGCTCGCGGGTCAGTTTGCAGGAATAATCCAACTCGAAGTCGCCGACCAATATATTACGGTGCTTAGCCAAGCATTAAACAATATTGACGGCTTGCAAGTACAGATTGTGGAAGATGAAAGCAAAACACTGGCTTCTTCTGTCCTGCACCACTTACTTGTCACGGGCAATGACCGAGTCGGTATCGTGAAAGATGTCACCACGACACTTAATCGTCTGGGAATCAATATCAACAAGCTCAAAACCGAAACTCACAGCGCGCCAAACTGGGGATACCCTATTTTCACCGCTGAGTTTGAATTAGAGCTACCTGTAGAAGTAAGTATTGATACCGTCCAAGAGACCCTTGAACGTATTGCCGATGATCTCACTGTTGATATAGATAATAACGAATAGCGTTATTTTACTCAGGCCACTGCTTCTTACAGGATAACAATGAGCAACGAACCTCTCTATATCGATAAAGAACTAAGCTGGCTTTCATTTAATGAGCGCGTTTTACAGGAGGCTGCAGATAAATCTGTGCCTCTGATTGAACGCGTCCGTTTTTTAGGCATTTACTCGAGTAATACTGATGAGTTTTATAAAGTGCGTTTTGCCGATATAAAACGCCGGATCATCATTGATGAGGAGCAAGGCAGAAATGAAGAAGCCAAGCACCTACTGAGCAAAATACAGAGCCGGGTACTAAAGCTCAATCAAGACTTTGATACGCTTTATAATGAAATACTGCTAGAAATGGCACGCCGCCATATTTTTCTGGTTAACGAACAACAGCTAGATGACCACCAGCAGCAATGGTTACGCAAACACTTTCGCAATACCATTTTGCCGCATATTAATCCTATTTTACTTAATGACGACATCGAACTACTACAGTTTCTAAAAGATGAATACTCCTACCTTGCAATAGAAATGCAGCAAGGTGACAGTAAGCGCTATGCACTGATTGAAATCCCAACCGATCAATTACCGCGTTTTATTCAGCTGCCAGAAGCAAAAGGAAAACGACGTAAAACATTAATTTTACTCGATAACATTATCCGATTTTGCCTCGATGATATATTCAGTGGGTTCTTTGAATACGATAGCCTTGCGGCCTATTCGATGAAGATGACCCGAGATGCCGAATACGATCTTAGCCTAGAAGTTGAACACAGCTTACTGGAACAAATGTCTGAAGGCCTTAACCAACGCCTTACGGCAATGCCTGTACGTTTTGTCTACCAGCGTGATATGCCAAGCGATATGATCGATGTGCTATGCTCCCTGCTAAAGGTCTCGAACTATGACAGTATTATTCCGGGTGGGCGCTATCATAATTTTGTCGACTTCATTGGTTTCCCCAATGTTGGTCGTAACTACTTAGAAAACAAGCCACTCCCCCCTATTAACAGCTACCAGTTCATCAGTGCGCGCAATGCATTTGAAGCAATAAAAGCCCAAGATATTTTACTGTATTACCCTTATCACACCTTTAATCATATGACGGAGCTTGTTCGCCAAGCCGCTTATGATCCCAAGGTGCGCAGCATCAAAATTAATATCTATCGCGTTGCTAAAAAATCACGGATTATCGAGTCGATGATCGATGCGGCCAATAACGGTAAAAGTGTCACTGTGGTTGTCGAGCTCCAAGCTCGATTTGATGAAGAAGCGAATATCGAGTGGGCACGGCGTTTAACTGACGCGGGTGTATATGTTGTCTTCGGCGTTCCGGGACTGAAAATTCACTCTAAGCTATGCTTAATTACCCGAAGAGAAGGCGATGAACTCGTCAGGTATGCTCACCTTGGTACAGGTAATTTCCATGAGAAAACCGCCCGTATCTATACCGATTTCTCCTTAATGACCTGTAATAAGGCGATCACTGACGAAGTGAGAATGGTCTTCAACTACATTCAAAATCCATATCGTCCAGTTAAATTTAAAGAGCTTATTGTCTCACCACGCAATTCACGCTCACGCCTTTATGATCTCATTGACCGTGAAATTGCCCATGCCAAGCAAAAACTGCCCGCAGGTATTACACTAAAGGTTAACAACTTAGTTGATAAAGGTTTGATTAACCTGCTTTATCAAGCCAGTAGCGCAGGGGTGACTATCAAACTTATTGTTCGTGGTATGTGTACCCTCATTCCCGGCATTAAAGGGATCAGCGAAAACATTACCGCGATCAGTATCGTTGATCGTTTCCTTGAACACCCTCGGGTGGTTGTATTTGAAAATAACGGCGATCCTGATGTCTATATTTCATCCGCTGACTGGATGACACGTAACATTGATAATCGTATCGAAGTAGGCTGTCCGATCCACGACCCTACGCTCAAGAAAAAGATCATTGATATTCTCAATATCCAATTCTCGGATACGGTAAAAGCACGGATCATCGACAAAAAGATGACGAACGAGTATGTGCCACGAGGCAACAAACGTAAAATTCGCTCACAAATTGCGATTTACGATTACCTTAAGCACTCTGAAAAGCAGCTAAAGAAGCAAGCCGAAAAGAGCGAAAAGAGCGAATGACAGAACAACCTCGACCTCGTGAGATAGCCGCCATTGATATGGGCTCCAACAGCTTCCATATGGTTGTGGCGCGCATCGTTGGTCAAAGCTTACAAATTATAAGCCGCCATAAACAACGGGTTCATCTTGCTTCAGGGCTTGATGAGCATCACAACCTTGACCAAGCAGCCATTCAACGTGGCTTAAATTGCTTAGCAATGTTTGCTGAACGCCTTCAAGGTTTTGAGCCTGAGAATATCCGCATTGCCGCCACTTACACCTTACGCCAATCACAAAATGCCGCGGTATTTTTAAAGCGAGCGGAAAGTGTTCTCCCCTATCCCATAGAGATCATCCCTGGCACAGAAGAAGCTCGATTGATCTACTTAGGTGTTGCGCATACCCAACCAGAAACAGGTAAAAAGCTGGTTGTTGATATTGGAGGAGGAAGTACCGAGCTTGTCATTGGCGAAGGCTTCTCGACTAAGCTCGCCTACAGTAAACACATGGGGTGTGTTAGCTATAATAAATACTTTTTCCCTAAGGGGAAAATTTCAAGTAAAAACATGGCATCAGCACAACTGGCGGCTGAACAAAAGCTCGAAAGTATTGCGACAAAGTACCGTAATAAAGGCTGGCAAACAGCAATCGGCTCTTCCGGTACCATCAAAGCCATTAAGGAGGTTTTGAGTGGCAGAGGGCATACCGATGGCGTGATCACCCTTAAAAGATTAGAACAGCTAAGTGACGATATCCTCAACGTAAAAAATGCCGACGACCTCGACTTTGTTGGCCTGAGTGAGGATCGCAAATCCGTCTTCGCGGCTGGTGTCGCAATTTTGATTGCGGTGTTTAAGTCCCTCAGCATCGACGAAATGATTTTCTCTGATGGTGCTCTACGTGAAGGCCTGCTTTATGAAATGGAAGAGCGTTTTCGCCACAGTGATATTCGCTCTCGCACTGCGACCGCCATGGCAAGCCAATACAATGTCGATATAGATCAAGCGAACCGAGTAAAAGAAACGGCAGAGCAGCTGTATAATCAAGTCGAACCACAGCCGGGCATGACAAAGGCAGAGCTTGCGACATTACTCTGCTGGGGGGCACTGCTGCATGAAGCAGGACTCAGTATCAGCTATCCAGGCTTCCACCGCCACTCCGCTTATTTACTCAGGTACAGCACCATGCCGGGCTTTAACCTCGAACAGCAAACTGTTCTGGCGACACTTGTGCGGTTTCAGCGCAAAAGCCTAAAGCTTGAGGAGATGCCAGAATTGAGCATCTACAAGCGCAAGCACTTGTACCCACTGATCCGCACGTTACGGCTAGCCGTCGCCTTAAATGGCCAACGTAGTGAAGAACCTTTACCAAACATCGTGGTTGCAGCCGATAAAGAAGAATGGCAACTATCATTACCGAACGGCTGGGAAAAAAATAACCGACTGCTTGCTGCGGACTTACGGCAAGAACAAGAGTATTGGCGTAAAACAGGCTGGAAGCTCACTCTCAACGAAGATTGAACTCAAATCAATACAAGCTATAAATAATAAAAGCGGGCTAACCATCCGGCTAAGCCCGCTTTTTATGACTGATTCATTGCGCTTTTCAACTATAGCCCGAGTTGGGTCAAAATAGCTTCCGCGGTTCCAGCCGGCAGTGGCACATACCCGTCCTTTTCAACGATATCTTGACCGTCATGGGACAATATAAAACGGATAAATTCCGCTTCAAGTGGCGGTAAAGGTCTACCCGGTTGTTTATTAATATAAACGTATAAGTACCTTGCTAAGGGATAGCGACCACTCACCGCGTTATCAAGGGTTGCTTCAACGTAGTCATCCCCTTCTCTCGCAATAGGTAACGCGCGTATCCCCGTTGTTTTATAACCCACACCTGAATAGCCTATTGAGTTTAACGAGCTTGCGACCGACTGCACAACAGACGCCGAGCCAGGCTGTTCATTCACATTATTACGAAAATCACCCAAACACAGAGCTTGCTGCTTAAAGTACCCATAAGTACCTGAAACAGAATTGCGACCAAAAAGCTGGATATCCCGTGCCGCCCAGTTACTGGTTAACCCTAGCTGCCCCCAACGCGTTATTGGCTGCGTTCCACCACAGCGCAGAGTACGTGAATAAATCGCATCAATCTGTTCGAAGTTCAATCCCTCTAGTGGATTATCTTCATGAACAAACACCGCTAACGCATCAATGGCAACACGTATTTCAGTTGGCATATAACCATACTCACGCTCAAACGCTTCAATCTCTTTCGACTTCATTCTTCGGCTCATCGGGCCAAATTGAGCCGTTGCCTCCACTAGCGCGGTTGGTGCGGTGGATGAACCCGCAGCCTGAACCTGAATATTAACACTGGGGTAGTAACGCTTAAATTCTTCCGACCAATAAGTCATTAAGTTAGCGAAGGTATCAGAGCCAACCGAGGATAAATTACCTGATACGCCACTGACTTTTTGATATTCGGGTAGGGTGTTCGTTGGGCTCGCATTGGCATAAGAACTCACCATCAAAAGCACCAATGAACTCCAGACAGAAAAGGCTTTTAAATACTTGTGAGTTATTGCGGACAAAGACCGTCCCAATGATTGATTTTTCAGGGTTCTCATTAGTCCAGTATTACTCCCGATAAAAACAACAAAAGCGGTCATAAAGACCGCTGGGTATGTTCATCTTCAAATTTTACATGGGTTAAGCACAATATGCATACCCGCTATGTATTAAGCCGCTGCTTCCGCAATAAGGCGCTGAGGCAGAGTAAAGGCAAACGTACTGCCCTCACCAACTTCACTCTCAATTTCAAGCTGAGAGTCATGGTGACTTAATGCATGTTTCACAATAGCCAAACCAAGGCCACTGCCTCCCGTCTCTCGCGAGCGCGCTTTATCAACCCGATAAAAACGCTCAGTCAGACGATGAATATGCTGAGGCTCAATCCCTTCACCACTATCCGTGACTTCTAAACGAGGTCCCGTAGGAGACAAGAACCAATGCACTTTTACCTCGGCATGGCTCGGCGTATGCTTCACCGCATTATAAACCAAGTTTGAGATCGCGCTGCGTAGTTGATCTTCATCACCAAGCACTTTTAATGCGCTATCAACCTCAAAGGTAAACACATGTTCATTGCTGCCACTTAACGACACAGCTTCTTTTTCTAAGACATCGAGCATCGAAGGCACATCGATGATCTCTTCTAATTCAATATTCGGCGCAGCTTCGATTTTAGACAGCGTTAGTAATTGTTCCACCAGCGAGTTCATTCTCACTAATTGCTCGGTCATTACCCCATGTGCTTTATCCCACATAGGACCAATTAGCATTTCAGGATCTCTCGACATCTCGAGGTAACCTTGCAGCACTGTCATCGGGGTACGCAGTTCATGGGACACATTCGCGAAAAAGTTACGGCGCATGCCTTCAAGCTGTTTAACCTGAGACACATCACGCACCACCATCAGGTATTCCCCTTCGGTGTAATGCATAATACGCAACTCTAACGTACGATCGTAATTGAGCGGTGAAGTAATTTCCAGCGGTATATCGAATGCTTGCTTTGCTAAATAACGTACAAAATCGGGGCTACGCAGTAAATTACTGATTGGCTGGCCGGCATCATCAGGCCAACGGAAACCGAGTAGATGCTGAGCTAGCTTGTTACACCAAACAATATTCCCTTCGCTACGAAAGACAACGACCGCATCAGGAAGGGATTCTGCACCGTTACGGAAACGGCGGATCAAGGTGGCTAGCTCTTTACGGCGACGTCGGTTGCGCTGCTGTAAACGGTAGATACCGTTGAATAAGGGTTCCCAGCTGCCAGAGCCGGAAGGCGGAGTTAAGCTGCGCTCTTTCCACAGCCAATCAGACATTTTCAATTGATTGTGGAAATGCCAAATTAACTGGATCCAAGTCGCCACCAGCAAAAACCAAGGCATATAGCCAAAAATTAAGCCAAGTGCGACCCATGGCAAGTAGAAAAACATCAGTTCCCAAACTAATTTTTTCCACGATAGCCGTTCTACCATGCTTTACTCCGTTACAGCGACGTTTTAGGTTCTGCTGTATTTACTGCCTTAATCAACTTTCTCTTTGCATTACATGCGGGTAGAGAATCGATAACCCGCGCCACGAACGGTTTGAACCAATTTATCGTGACCGTCTGTTTCCAATGCCTTACGCAAGCGACGAATGTGAACATCAACCGTACGATCTTCCACGTACACATTGGTGCCCCAAACATTATTTAACAGCTGCTCACGACTGTATACACGCTCTTGGTGCGTCATGAAAAAGTGCAGCATTTTGAACTCTGTCGGTCCCATATCAAGTGGTGAATCATTTGATGTCACACGATGAGAAACAGGATCAAGCTTTAGGCCTTGTACATCAATCACATCATCAAGTGATGTTGGAGATACACGACGCATAACCGCTTTCAAACGCGCCATTAGCTCTTTCGGTGAAAATGGCTTGGTGATGTAGTCATCTGCGCCCACTTCCAAACCACGTACCTTGTCTTCTTCCTCACCGCGGGCGGTAAGCATAACAACAGGGATCTGGCGGGTCATTTCATCACGTTTAAGGTGCTTGATCAGGTTAATGCCTGAACCACCTGGCAACATCCAGTCGAGCAAAATAAGTTCTGGATATGGTTCGCAAAGCTTCTCGAGTGCCGCGTCATAATCCTCAGCCTCAACTGCTTGATATCCTTTTTGTTCTAGTACAAAACAAAGCATCTCGCGGATCGGAGCTTCATCTTCCACAACAAGAATCCGTCTTACCATAATCTTTTCTACCTATTAATTGCTGTCTTTCGAGCGCCATTATGTGTGTTAAGTATGACACTTTTGTGACTTAACCAGAGAAAAACGTAACCTTATGTATATCATTTTGTAATGCGACTAGTCTCACATGCTATTCATATAGACATTTTACTCTGATCAAACAGTTATATATCTAAAACAAACACCTAGCCTTTCACAGTGATATGGCTGCGACCGCCTCCCTGCGCTTCTACAGCAACTTGCACGCCGATCCTTTCAACCAATGTACCGACATGGGATATCACCCCGATCTGACGACCATCGGCTTGCAATGCATCCAAACAAGCCAATGCCATTTCTAAACTATCGGGATCGAGCGTGCCAAAGCCTTCATCAATAAATAATGATCCAAGCTGGCGGGTATCTGCAGCCAATGACGCTAAGGCTAAGGCCAAAGCCAATGATACCAAGAAACTTTCGCCACCAGACAAAGATTCAACACTACGGACTTCATCCCCCATATCATGATCGATAACCTGCAATGCAAGCGGGCTGTTTGGTACTGGTTGAAGGGCATAGCGAGGCGCTAAATCTTGCAAATGCTGATTAGCTAAAACCACCAACTGTTGTAGCGTTAGGCCTTGAGCAAGGGTGCGAAATTTATTACCTGTTGCAGAGCCTATCAACTCACTCATTTGCAGCCACAACTCTGTCGTTGCTTGCTGCTCTTTTAATTGCTCAGTCAATGCCCCTGATTGTAATTCGGCTTGCTCGGCAAGCGCCAAGCGTTGGCGCCCTTGGAATATTTGTTCATCCAACTCAGCTTTGCTGGCCAGCCAAGATGAAACAATTGGCGTGTCTTCCATTTGTTCAAATGAAATCTCGTGCTCAGAGAGCCATTGCTTCGCCAGAAGAATGATAGGTTGGTGATCAACAACAGCTTGCTGGCGTTCGTCCAACACCGTATTCGCCGCAGACACAGCTTGTTCAAGCAGTTTCAACGCTTCACGTTC
Source organism: Photobacterium minamisatsumaniensis (assembly GCF_050336695.1). Taxonomy (NCBI): domain Bacteria; kingdom Pseudomonadati; phylum Pseudomonadota; class Gammaproteobacteria; order Vibrionales; family Vibrionaceae; genus Photobacterium; species Photobacterium minamisatsumaniensis. The sequence continues at coordinate 229,536 of NZ_JAKJSI010000012.1, forward strand.
TTGCGCCAGCCAATCATCGCCTTTACTCAATAATGCCACTAGCTCTTCATTCGCTAAGCTGAACTTTTCTAACCATTTATTCCAGTTGTTTTGCAGTACATCAAGCGACTGTTGAGCGTCTCTTTGTTGCCGCTGAACACTGCCCACAGATGCTTCAGCAGCGGCCATTGCCTCACCCGACTGGCGCTGACGCACTTGTGCTTGTTCTAATACGGCTTGATGATCGTGCAATGCTTGCTTATGTTGCGATTCCAGCTCGGATAATTGCTGCTCACCCACCAGTGCAACACGTTGTTGCCACAGCTGCTCTATCTCTTGTTTTAAAGAGCTGATGATATTGTCGATCTCTGTCCCGCGCTGCTCAGTATTACGTAATGCTGTTTGCGCCTCAGCAAGCTCTGGAGTCAATACGGCTAATTGCTTTTCTATATCGGTTAGCAACGTCTGGTTTGTCAGGTATCGCTGTACATCAGTGTGCAGTTGAGTAAAAAACGCTTCTTCACCTTGCTGTTTTAACTGCGCTAACCATTGTTCATTACCATATTGATCATTACCATACTGTTCATTCAACGCCTGCTCGCGCTCAGCCAATATCGAAGATTGCGTAGCCTGCTGTTGCTCGATGGATTGCTGACGCGATTGCCACTGTGTGAACTGTTGTGCTAAAGCATGTTGCTGCTCTGTCTGCTTATTAATTGCTTGTTGAACGTGCTGCCACTCAACCTCAAGCTGGCGGCCTTGCTTTATTTGTTGCTGGCGATGCTCACCAGATTGTTGTAATTGTTTTAATAGCGCGTCAGTTTGCATGACGTGTTGCTGCCATATCGCCATCAACGACGCTAATGTTTCAGAATTAGCCCCTGCAGATAACACGCTTTCATCTTGAGCATGCAATCCATCAAATACTGCTGAGTACTGCTCAAATAACTGGGTAATTTGTACTTTCAGTGATTGTTTATCGGTTTCGAGAGCAGCAATACGTTGTTGCTCAGTAATGCACTGCTGACCCAAATGGCTCACTTCATTTTCCGCGGCTTGCCATTGTTTCGTTAGCTCCGTTAAACGAGTTTGCTGAGTCTGGATCAATCCTTCAGCAATAGGGTTGTCTGTCGCATAAGGGTGATCATAGGAACCGCACAACGGGCAGGCTTCGTCTGTTTTTAACTCTGCGCGGTAATCATCTAACTGCATGACAGCACGGCTTTGCTGCAACAACGACTCCACTTCTTTATGTTGCACCGATAAAGTCACAATCTGTGGCTTTAATACATCGATGCGTTGGCCTGCCGCTTTAAGTTGTGTCGTTGAGTGCAGCCATTCTGTCTCGGTTTTATCGTATTGGCGCAGTAACGACTGCCACTCCTTTACCCCAGACAAACCTTGGAGTAGCTGTTCACGCCACTGCTGTTTTTCAGCATATTGCGCTCGTTCTTGCTGTTGAAGTGCTTCTAACTCATCAAAATCAAATGCCTGCTTCTGGTTTTCATACCCGTTTTTTTGGGCATTCAAATCTTGTATCTGCAGCTCAAGCGCACTTTGTCGTGCCGCGTGATCGTTAAGATCATGCGCGATCTGTTGGAACTCTTTACGCAAACCGCTATTAGTGCGATGAGCGGCTAAATACTGCTTCACATTGTCTTCTACTGACGATGCTTGCTCGGCAATTCTCTTGAAGCCCTGTTTCTCTACAAAGTACTGCTCCAACTCACTATGCTGCTGCGCCAAGCTTTGCTGTTTCTGTTTCAAGCTCGTGGCTTGCTGCATCTGCGTTTGCTGCATTTGGCTATGCTGTTGGCGTTGGGCCTCTTGCGGCTGCAACTGCTCACGTAGACCCGCAATTTTTAAATCCCATTTCGCAGCTTCTTTTAATGTCGGCTCAACCTGTTGCCACTGAAGTTCCACCTTCTTAAGCGCTGCCATTGCGGCATCCACTTGTTGATCACTAACTTGGTGAAGCTCAGTTTCACGTTTTAAGCTTGTCTGAGCGGCTGCCAAGGCGTCTGCTACTTTAGTAACTTGCGCCTGAGCTTGCTGTAATAGCGAAAAGTCACGCTGTGCCGGTTGAACTTGTTCAAGTAAGGTGAGCTGGGCATAACGTGGAGCCGCTGCTTCCTTATCTTCTTCAGCCTGTTTTAACTGCTTTTGCACCTGACTAACACGTTCAGCCAATTGCGCATCAATTTTCAACGCCTGCTGATGTTGCTTGAAAGCTTGTAGCTGCGTATCTAATTGCTCAACTTGCTGCTTGAGTGAGTCAACCTGTGTGGCTAATTGTTGCTTGTCTTCCTCTGACAGCAGTGCAATATCACCGAGCTTCTCTTGCAGCTGCTCAAGTTGCTGCTTTTCTGCTCGTGCACGTTCGTAGGCTGCAATCGATAAGCGACCATAAATCTCCCCGCCAGTCATACGTTCAAGTAGTGCGGCTCGCTCATCTGCCCCAGCTTTAAGGAAGGCAGCGAACTCCCCTTGCGGTAGCATCACTGCGCGACGAAATTGATCAAAAGACAAACCAATCAAGCGTTCCATTTCCACTTGTAGCTCTTGTTTTTTACCGGCAAAACGTTGATTGGTTTCAAGGTTCTCTAGCCATTGCTCAGACGCTTGGATCCGCCCTTCGGCTTTCCCCCTCGCGCGTCGTACATGCCAATGCGCACGCCAGTGACTGCCGTCATTGGCAACAAAATCAACTTCGGCATAACCTTCGGCCTTGCCACGCGATAAAATACTACGCACATCATTGGCTTTAATACGGCTACTATCATCATCACGCCCAATCTCTGCATCGTTTTTTTTATTCGACTGCAACCGAGGGATTCGATCATATAAGGCGAGACATATCGCATCGAGTAAGGTTGATTTACCTGCCCCGGTTTTACCTGTGATAGCAAATAAACCAGCATCACCTAAACGCCCACCAGCAAAATCAATCTCAAACGGTTGCTGTAAGCTAGCCAAGTTCTGGCCTCTTAACGCGATAATTTTCATCGTTATTATTCTCTTTTATATGGACGCGGTAATTACTGGTTATTGCTGTCTTCTTCAAGTTGCACAAGCAAACTTTCAAATGCATCGGCCATTCCTGCTTCTGGCTCGCCGCTGTATTTTTGCGCCCAGCTAAGCTGAAAGACTTGCTGTGGTGACACATCAGACAATCGCTTCTCACCTAAAGACTGTTGCTGTGCCTGCGGCGGATAATGCGGGGTTATTTTAGCCAAACGAACGGCTTTACCTTCTAGCGCTTCAAGCACTTTTTCTCGCAATAGCGCCTGTGGCTTATCAAGCAGCACATGGACTTCCAAAAAGGGCTGTGACTCTCGGGGGAAGTCCTCGACAGACAATGCGGTCAATTCTTCAAGTACTTGCTCGAGTGGTGCAGGAGAGGCGGGCACTTTGAGCATATCGACCACTCTTGGCACCAAAGTTGGCTCGATAGATGAAATGGCTTGCCCTTCCAATTGAACAATGACCACTTGATGCTTATAACGTCGTTCCGACATCGACAACGGCAACGGTGAACCGCTATAGCGAATATGTTCTTTCTTGGTAACCATCTGAGGCAAATGCAAATGACCAAGAGCCACGTAACTCATATCATCAGCAAAAATCGTTGCGGGCAAAGCGTGTTGATTACCACCAAGTACGCGGCGCTCCGACATTTCTGACAACTTGCCAGAAGCCATATACGCATGCCCCATACCAATGAGTGCTTGATCTTCTTGCTGGCGTTCACGCGCGGCTGCGGTCATTTCACCGTACAGGGTTTCTACACCTTTGATCAGGCGATCGTCATCATCATTCAGTTCATCTGTACGTAAGTCAGCACTGCGCAAGAAAGGTACAGCCAATACCCAAGCCGTTTGCTTCCCCGAGCTGTCGCTTAACGGTACCAGCATACGGTCAGTATCTAAGCTGCCATCTTGATGGCGGTGAATACCGCCGACCATATGCAGATCAAACGCTTTTAGCAGCTCGTGCGGCGCATCAAGCTTACTCGGAGAATCATGGTTTCCACCAACCATAACCACATTAAGTTGCGGCATCGTTTTCGCCAAGCGCGCCATGAAGCGGTACAGCATCCGCCATGCACTCGCAGGAGGATTGGCAGTATCAAAAATATCCCCAGCCACCAACAAAGCATCGGCCTGCTGTTGTTCTAGCGTATCAGCGAGCCAGTCCAAAAAACACTGGTGCTCATAATCACGGTTATAGCCATGGAGTTGATGACCAAGGTGCCAATCGGAGGTATGGAGAATTTTCATGACGAATATATCGACCTAATAAGGAAAACTAAGCTGATTGTACCGTAATTTTTCATCCCTCAAAGCCACGCCAAACAGAAAACTTAAGACAAACCCTAGCCAATGCAATAAGATTGACAGCCAAATGCACAACCAAGGATCTGTAACAGCCATGATGTGGTTTAAAAACGTACTTACCTATCGCTTCAGCCGCGAGATCGACCTCAATCCTGACCAACTGGAAAAGCAGCTAGAAGAGTTTCGCTTTACTCCGTGTGGCAGTCAGGATCAGCAGAAATTTGGTTGGGTACATGCGCTAGGTAAACACGGCGATATGTTCACCCATGTTATTGGTGACAATATCCTGATCTGTGCGCGTAAAGAAGAAAAAATGCTGCCAGCCTCAGTGATCAAAGAGTCACTGAATGAGAAGGTTGAAGCACAAGAGCTGGAGCATGGCCGCAAGCTGAAAAAGAGCGAGAAAGACACCATCAAAGATGAAATCGTGATGGATCTACTTCCGCGCGCATTCAGCCGTAAGAGCCAAACCTACGCGCTGATCATGCCAAAAGAAGGCTATGTCCTTGTCGATGCGGGTAGCTTCAAGAAAGCAGAAGATATGCTAGCACTGCTACGTAAATCTATCGGTAGCCTACCTGTTATTCCGGTTACACCAGAAAAACCGGCTGAACTGACCATGACAGAGTGGGTTCGCTCGAACACTTCACCAAGCGGTTTCACTATTGGCGAAGAAGCTGAACTGAAAGCTATTCTTGAAGATGGCGGCGTGATCCGCTGTAAGCAACAAGATTTATCTTGTGATGAAATTCTTGCTCATATCGAAGCGGATAAGCTCGTTACCAAGCTGGCAATCAACTGGCAAGATCGCATTGATTTCGTCTTGGCCGATGACTTATCAATCAAGCGTCTGAAGTTTTCAGATGAGCTGAGAGATCAAAACGAAGACATCGACCGTGAAGAAATGGCAGCACGCATTGATGCCGACTTATCTTTAATGGCAGGTGAATTCTCGGCTTTCTTACCGAACTTATTCGAAGTACTTGGCGGCCTAGAAGCTAAAGCTTAACCCAAGCTTATTCCTTCAGCCCATTAAATAGCGAGAAACAGAAGCTCTACGCATTCTGTTTCTCGCTTTTTTATTCCGTTTTCGTTGCCATTGTATTGTGCAGCCGATCACAGTAAAATCCCGCCTCACATCCGTATCCCACTGCGATACGGCCTGATTTGGAATCAGACACTGGAATCTAAGAGCTATGTTTAAACCTGAATTGTTATCGCCTGCGGGCAGCCTTAAAAACATGCGTTACGCATTCGCCTATGGCGCAGATGCTGTTTACGCAGGTCAACCTCGTTACAGCCTTCGAGTTCGCAACAACGAATTCAACCACGAGAACCTACAAATCGGTATCAATGAAGCACATGCCCAAGGCAAGAAGCTTTACGTGGTATGTAACATTCAGCCGCATAACTCGAAACTAAAAACCTTTATTCGCGATCTTAAGCCTATCGTAGAAATGGGCCCAGACGCCTTAATCATGTCTGATCCTGGCCTTATCATGATGGTACGTGAAAACTTCCCTGAAATGCCTATTCACCTGTCTGTACAGGCGAATGCGGTTAACTGGGCCACAGTGAAATTCTGGTCAACCCAAGGTGTTGAGCGTGTCATTCTGTCTCGTGAACTTTCTTTAGAAGAAATCGAAGAGATCCGCGAACACTGCCCAGAGACCGAACTCGAAATTTTCGTTCACGGTGCATTATGCATGGCTTACTCAGGCCGATGCCTACTTTCTGGCTACATGAACAAACGCGACCCTAACCAAGGTACGTGTACTAACGCTTGTCGTTGGGAATACAAAACAGAAGCAGCAAAAGAAGACGAAAACGGTCAGATTGTTGAAGCGAAACCAGCAAATACTGGTGTTAACGTACAGGAAGTTGAAGTGCAAGAAGCACGTCCTGACAATACACTCGGTCTTGGTAAACCAACAGACGAAGTTGTTTTACTTTCTGAGTCTCACCGCCCTGAAGAAAAAATGGCCGCTTTTGAAGATGAGCACGGCACTTACATTATGAACTCGAAAGACCTACGTGCTATTCAACACGTAGAACGTCTAACGAAGATGGGTGTGCACTCACTTAAAATTGAAGGCCGTACTAAGTCTTTCTATTACTGTGCTCGTACTGCGCAGGTATACCGTAAAGCCATTGATGATGCAGTCGCTGGCAAACCATTTGATGAAAGCCTAATGGGTACACTAGAAAGCTTGGCTCACCGTGGCTACACCGAAGGTTTCTTACGCCGTCATACACATGATGCGTACCAAAACTACGAATACGGTTACTCTATTTCTGATACTCAGCAATTTGTGGGTGAGTTCACTGGTAAGCGTCGTGGCGATCTTGCAGAAGTCGATGTTAAGAATAAGTTCATGGTCGGCGACAGCCTTGAAGTAATGACACCGCAAGGTAACGTTGTTTTCACGCTTGAAGTGATGGAAAACCGCAAATCAGAATCTGTTGATGATGCGAAAGGAAACGGCCACTTCATGTTTATTCCTGTGCCTGCTGATATGGACTTAGAGTACGGCCTACTAATGCGCAACCTAAGCGAAGGCCAAGATACTCGAAGCCCGCACGGTTCTGCAGACGGTAAATAATTCGATGGCATTGCTCATTAATGACAAGTGCATCAACTGCGACATGTGTGATCCTGAGTGTCCGAACGAAGCAATCACCATGGGCGAAGAGTTCTATGAAATAGATCCAGCTCGTTGTACTGAATGTAAAGGGCACTACGACAAACCAACCTGTCAGTCTGTTTGTCCGATTACAAAATGTATCATCGTCGATCCCGACAATATCGAAACCGACGATGAGCTGCTTGAAAAGTTCGTTATGCTTCAAGGACTAACTTGATCCGTAACACTAAAAAAAAGCGCCGATAGGCGCTTTTTTTATGCCTGTTATCCGGCTATCAATGACAGCATTTAACTAGAAGCCATAAGCAACATTGAAACGGATATCACGCCCAGGCTCGAGCGTCCCCTGAGCGACCTCACCGTTATTGCCATAGCTTGCATGTGAGCGATAGGCTTTATCCAGCAAGTTCTTAATAGTCAGCGTTAAAGTTAGATCTTGATTTGCGACTGGCAGCCACTGCGCATAAATATCATGCACAGCATAACCTGCTTTTTCATCATACCCTTCAGCGACATCGGTTAACCGCGTGACATAGCGACCGTTATAGCCAATATCAAGGCCATCAAAAACTTGGTAGCCGATATCCGCAACCCACGTATCCCCTATCGCTGTACCAATGCCTTTGGTGTCATCATTCAATGGCTCACCATTTAATTCCGGACGCGACTGGTTATAACTCAAGCTGGTTGAGACAGCTTGCCAATGGTAACCCACACGTGCAGTAAACCCTTTAGTTTCAAGCTCACCTAAATTATCCAGCTCACGTTGCTCTGTCTCGCCAACAACATCCTCAACCTTGGTGACATAAGCCGTTGCCGAAACACTCAGCCCATCACGGAGCCAGTTAACGCCTAATTCCGTATTTTTAGCCCGCTCTTCTTTTCGATCTTCACTACTGTTTGAGCCATCAAGCTTAAAAATTTCACGCACTTGTGCACCACGCACGGCTTCAGCATAGCCGCCATAAACAGATAGCCCCGGAAGCACCTCATAGGTCAGGCTTGCATTCGGGCTGAAGCCACTGTGGTCAAAGCTTGGTCCGTTTGACTCTTGCAGCTCATACTCGTCATAACGTCCGCCCAAGCTCAGCAGCAGCGTATCAATCAAGTAAATATCACCTTGGGCATATACCCCTTTCACTTTACCGCTGTCTTTATCAGAACCATAAATAGGGCTGCCTAGCGTACCTTCATCATCACGGTATTCGACGCCGTAGGTTACGTTATGCTTACCAGCAAATGTGCTGGTATTACGAATATCAGCGCCATAGCTTTTTGCCTCACCCAAATAATCACCCCATGGGCCATCAATATGCTCTAGCGAGGTTTCTGTTCCATAAACCGTAACATCCAGTGCCAGCCATGAGTTATTGGCGGGATCAAACAGGTAATTACCAGTATAGGTTTCACGGATCATTTCTTGGTTAATCGGCACATTTTTGAAGCTTTCGACCCACTGCGGACGATGATAGCGAAAAGCCTCATCTTCACGTCTGTCATAGCTTAATGTCAGCTTTTGTGACTCGGTAAACTCACCGACTAATTTTACGAATCCGACTTTATTTTCGGCTCCGGTATGAGCTTGCTCATCGCCATTGCCATCGGTAAAGTTATCCAGATCGCTATAAGATAATGTCGCAAGTGCACTGATAGTATCGGTTAAGTAACCATAACCACTCAGGCTGGTCTTATAGCCTTCTGTATTATCGTAATATCCAGCCTTCACCAAGGCACCGTAACGCTGATCGCCCCATAGTAAATCTGAAGGATCTTTGGTTTTGAAGCGAATTGCTCCCCCTAGCGCCCCTGCACCATCCGTTGCTCGACCAGCACCGGCAGAAACTTCTACTTGCTGTAACAACTCGGGTTCGATCGATAATTGCCCTTGGTGATGGTAGATATAGCCAGACTGAGTTGCCCCATCAATGGAAACGTTCAACATGGTATCTTCAAGCCCTCGCACATAAATCTTCTGCGATACACTTGAACCACCACCGATGCTAACCTCTGGATCCGTACGGAAAATATCACTCAGGTCATTGGCTTGGCGTTTTTGTAACTGATCGGCATCGATCACAATATCCGGCAAAGAGGATATTCTTCCCGTCACCACCATTGTCTCATCAATCAATTCATTCTCTGATTGAGCTTGGGCTGGGTTCATAACAAGTGCAGCAGAAACAGCAACACTAAGAAAAGTCAGGGGAAATGTACGGCCTTGTATCATTTGCTTTATCCAACATTAATGAGAAGCATTATCAATACCTCTCATTGTCTAGACTGAGCGATTCAAGTAAACAAACTTTACAACTGTTACATTAAAATCCGTTTAAAGTCAGTCACCTATATTCCACACAGTAATAGTTAGCCTCTGTCAGGAAGTCAGCTCGCAAAAAAATACCAACAGGAAATAGTTCCACCCGACACAAGTAATAGAGCTATCAGGCAGAACGATTAATCATGGTGTTAAGAAAGATCGGAGTGATAAAAATTAAATCAGGAAAGTTACGACACAAAGCTATAGCCTTTACCATGCAAGGTCAGTAATTGGTCCGCAGGCATACCAACAGCAATCAGCTTCTTTCTTATTCGGCTCAAGTGCATATCTAAACTGCGATCGTAAAGTGCATATTCCCGCTCAAGCACTTGCCGATAAAGGTAGGGTTTCGGTAATACTTCATTCCGCTGTGAGGCCAGAGTCCAAAGCAATTTAAACTGAATGGGGGTCATTGCTATCATATTACCGGCAAAAGACACATCCATTGATTGGCGATCCATAACGAGCTTATCGAGAACGAGTTCCTTTCCTCTAATCTCAAACTGCTTCGCTGAATAACTCCGCCGCAATATCGCATCAATGCGATAGCATAGCTCCTGAACAGAGCGCTTCACTGGCATATAATCATCTGCACCATACCGAAAACCTATCACTCCCTCAGTATGTTGACCTTCCATCGTCAGTACAATAATGGGGATTGGGGTCAACTCACGACACTGTTTAAGCAAAGCCCACTCATGCATACCTGAAAGCCGCATAGACAAAATAATGAAACTGACCGCTTTTCGTTTTACCTCATCAAGCACTTCACTCCCATTACGGCAACGCTTTACCATGTAGCCATCTTGCCACAATCTCTCACAGATGAGTTGGTTGTACTTTTCATCGGGCTCTGCGACCAAAATCGTTACTTCCTGAGAAAAATTCCGTTTCGTTAGACTCATTTTCAATTAGCTGTTGGTTATCGTTAAAAATAAAAAAGGGCTTAATGCTATTAATTATCAATATCATTAGGCCCTTAATTGCTTTCAGCCTCAATAATTAAATTCGTTTCATACAAATTATTAGAGGCACATCAAACTCCCATTCACAAAACTTATCACTATAGTGCGAATGCTAATTCTTGCATCTTCACCTCTTGCTGCAGTTTGGCAAAGGCGACTTTATCTTTGAGCAAAACAGGTTTTACGTCATCACCAAACCATTCTAAGGACGCCGATTTATTGCTATCTGTAATGATATCGGCCAAAAATGCCTTGTAATCCAGTGCCCCCTCAAACAAAGAGACCATTCCCTCTCGGGTTCCTGCTGGTGAATAAACATTATCAGGGGCGAAAACGGATAGCTGGTGACGCGATGCAATATTCTTTAGATGATAGTGAGCAACGTTTTCCTCTATCTTTTGGTGAAACTCACAGGGATCAGCCCCAGACTCCCACACGTGTAACGTGTCAAAATTGATCTTCAAGGCAGGATGATCGACTTGATCTAATAGCTGAAAAATAGAAGACGGAGTATCTGCCAGCGTATTGGGGTGAGTTTCGACCAATACCTCTAATCCATGCCCAGCAGCATAATCACAGACATGCCTTAAGCGAGTAATCATCTCGGCTCTCTCACCTCTGCTCACACTCTCGCTAGCAACATGGCCTGCAAATGTACGGATTTTGGGCGTCTTCCAAAAATTGGCCAGCTGGCAAACAGATTGGCACTTTGCTTGTGCTATTCGACGATCACCAACAAGGGGGATGTAGTCACTGACCATCGAGACTGATAACCCCATATCAGCTAACCATTTGGCATCATATTGTGGCTGTAATGCGAGGCTGCGGGCATGTACTCCCCATAGCTCAATGCCATCAAAGTAGTTTGAACGCGCCCACTCAGCTAAATATTCCAATGACACCAGCTGATGACGAAACGAAATAGTGCAAATCGATAATTGCATTTTTTTCTCCTCTGCTACTATCAGCACACAGTGCTAAACGTAAATTCACACCAATCCATGTACGCTTCATATAAGCGTGCTCTGATCTTGTTTTCAGTTTTTTCTTGTTTCTCCAGCAGACCATAAATCCCTTTAACCAACTCGATATTCTCGGTTTGTGCCAGTTTCATCACTTGGTATTGCACATTTGAATAGGTTTGTACCAACTCCTCGACCACATCACACCAATGTTCGAATTCATCATCAGGTAGGCCTAAAGCACGCCAGAAAAACGCAAAGCCATGTTCATAAGCATACTTACGAACGGCGATGACCTTTATCTCTCTCAGTGCTTGGCTTAGTTCGCCGAGTGAAGACACACCTTCCCCCTGCACGTAATAGATCAGAATGCTTTTAATTGCGTCATTCAAAGGGCGGTTTTTAGATGTAAAGCACAGCTCAAAATATGCTTTTATATCTTCATCATTTGCAGAGTGAAGCACCTTTTCATCAAAGTAGTACCCCCCCGCAACAGTTGGCTGAGCAATCGCATTGATCACGCGATCACTATCAACCTCGCCCTCCCAGCGGAAGTCCGGATCTGACATCATAAAAGTGTTTGGTCCCGAGCCTTGCTGAAGTAACACGTAATGGGGAAAAGGATTCTGGCTGAATTTATTTTCTCGCTCGGGCAACTGGTACATATCTAACATCACCATCAGCGGCATAGAGTTAGGCTTCCCTGCCAGCAGAGTCATCATTGTCTCGATGTTCTCATTCTTGCCCTTACTTCCCTCATACCAAGCAATCAAATCGCCACCATATAAACGCTTATACCAGTCGCGAAAGACACGGTGATCAACATCATCCGAGTGATAGCGTAAATGATAATTATCTGTCACCGTAAATTCGGCATCCCACACCCCAAAATAAAAAGGCCGATGGTCAATACCCGCGCGCTTCAACGATTCACAGACACAGCTAACAAAACAATGGACTTTGACATCCTCAAACGCTTCCGATTCCATGCTTGTATCATCAACGCTAACCTCACTCTCATTGGCCAAACCCACAATAAACGACGCTAAACTCGCAACCGTCTCATAATCTTTCTTACTTAGATTCTCGTCAGGAACTTTGACCCCTAGATCAAGTTCAAGATGTAGCATCAGCTGTAAAACCAAAACGGAATCTAAATAAAGATCTTCATTAAGCCGTGCATGTTCATGAAAAGCGTCCAAACAAGGGCTCTTCATCGACTCCTCTAGCACCTGTTTAATTGCCAACGTAACCTGCTCATAAGTCATCAATCTATCCTCCTTAACCGATTGCCGGTATGGCAGGTTCCGTCTTCGCTAGCGCGAGCCGGTCTACTTTTCCGTTAGGAAACTTATCAATCTGTTCCACCTGCTGAATATCAACAGGGAGTTGAAAAGCGGCTAACCGGGTACTGCACCAACGCCGGATTAGGCTCGGGGAAAGGTTTTCATCGGCAACAAATTGAAGGCATACCCTGTCACCCGCGAGTGCATCTTGGCGCTTAAATACAACGGCATCGGTGATCGCTGGCAATTCGCTCACCGCATCTTCAACATCTTTCGGATAAACATTCAAACCAGCAACATTGATAAGGTCATCGGCACGAGCAACAAAATGCAGCCGTAGCTGCTCATCGAAATAGCCTAAGTCTCGGGTATGAATAACCTCGCCATTAACTGTAACGGTGATCTCTTCTGGCTGCTGATGGCAACGTCCAGCTTGAACGTGTAGATGGGGCAATACATACCCCACGCTATTATTGGTTTCTGTATTCGGGTTAATGGCTATACAGCCGACTTCCGAGCAGCCATATTGCTGAAAAATATGCTCTGCACGATACTGCAAAGCTTCAAAACAGGCTTTCGGCAACAAAGTGCCTGAAGTCATCACCGCATGTAATTGCTTAGATTGTGGATATAGCGTTGCAATAGACTGAAGCAAGGCTGGCGATGAATAAAGAAGATGATTTGGCGTTTGTTGCAATACCTTAATCAAGTATTTCGGATTGAGCTGGTTGATGATCAGTGGGATCTGCCGACGCTTCAATGCAACCATCACTCCGGCAATTAGCCCATAAGAATGCGTAATAGGGCAAGCAATGATAGGCGTCATGCTATTCGGCGCAGTGAATGTCGAAATATAGCTATCTAATTCCTGATCAATAGAACGCCAAGAGCGACAAATAACCTTTGGCTCACCCGTCGTACCTGAACTGGTTTGTACCAATACGGCTTCAGTTTCAGGAATATCGTTCCCCAAAGGTAAGCAATGCGCTACTGTATTAATGAGTAGATAGTGACACTTAGCCTTTACTGCCATACGTTTAGCTGCCAAGCGAGGCATATCGGCATGGATGGGATAAAGAGACCCGCCTGTTTTTTTTAGATATAAACACAGTGCTAACAAGTACGCAGGATCTGAGCTGCATAATGCAATTCGCTTCCCTTTACAGCGTGAAAGCACATCATGACGAGCAAACTCTTGATAGCGAGCTAAAAAGTAATCATCGCCGTAATAATCATCGTTGATGTAAATCATAAGATCCTTCTGTTCTATCCTTTTCAAAACTCAGCGGGTTGGGAATGAGGTGGTGGCACTCATCTTTTGCCGCGATTAACTTTCGTGTTAATAAAGACTCTGTTAGTACATACGGCTGATCATGCCCCAGCATTGCTAGCCGCTCAGACAATTCAGGGTGTTCAATCTGATAACCATGGAGGCAATCCATCACTTCTTGCCAAAAGTCGGCATCGCAAAATTCATAGTGAGTCATCAATAGGTGGGCGATTTCTGTTAAGTTATAAACAAACAACGTATCCATCACTAGTTCACGTAACAGCTCGATAGATTCCGCTCGGTAATAATTGTCGTGACCGTCAGCAAGAAAAGTAGGGAGATGTTCCTTATCCGCAAGAAAACTATCTGTGAATTCAACGCTTTCATGGAAGTCCCTGACGATCAGTCTGGTCGGCCACCCATCAGCTACTACCAACACCATATTTTGTCCATGCGCTTCTAGCGCAATGCCATGCTTGACTAATAGGTGCCAAACCGGAATCACGACCACCTGTAGCAGCCGAGTAAGCCAACGCTTAAGGCCAAACTGTTCCACCCATCCAGAAATAAACGGCATACCGTCATGCTCAACCATCATCAAGGCATTAAAAGGGATCGCCTGCTCACCTGCAGCCAATACACTTTCGACACTCTGCCGCATGATCAGCGCAAGCTGTCCATCAGCTGGCTCGGTGTGCAATGGGCACTCTGGAGGCTTAAATATGGCTGCCGCAAACTCTTCTAATACCGAGAGTCCTGACAAAGAGGGATCATTTGAAGTGACGGCTGATAGCCAAGTCGATATCTCTGGTGCTCGGCAAACCGAATACGGTTCCAATGTCCGTTTGGAAGATGTATTCACCATGTTCATAGGCAACTTGACGTGAGCTTTCGCGGCTTGTGACACATTCATCAGCGTTCGAACCGATTGGGTCGCTGAGTAATGATCGCCAGTGACGCCCAGAGGGATCACCACCAATAGTGATTCTTGCCTTTCGAGCCATGTTGCTTTCAACTGCTGGTACTGCCAAGGGTGGACTGGCAACAGAGCATATTCATCCCATGACACCCCGTAGTGGCTTAATTGGGTTGTTAGTTGACGCCAACTTTCAAGGCCTAACTCATGCAACCAAAACACATCATGTACACTCGGCAAGGCCATTTGAAGGTGAGTTAACTTCACGGCCAACCATTCAAGCTGGAACCGAGCGGCTGATTCCGGGCCATAAGATTGATGATCAGTAAGACTAAATGCCGTACGTGCTTTAAATGAAGGATGATAAGGGTGCCCCTCATCGAGTAGCCCATCTAATTCAGCGTATTGACAGATCCGGCGCGACAGCTTGCGAGGCAAATTCAACGAATTCCAATCGCATAAACGCACTGTCTGGGAAAGCTCTTCTAATAAGCTGTGTTTTATCTCATTTGGCGATGGCAATTCATTGATGAGTTCAATCAACGCGGTGGAAAAATCACGGCACATATACCGGTTTATAGTCAAGGTTGTAATATCAACCCTCACTCGGCCAAAACCAGTCACCCGCCCCTTCACTGAGTAATGGGTACGAGCAAGTGTCCAGCCAAAAGTGCCACTATGTTCGGGTAAAGCGGAATAGGTTGCATCGACATAACGTTCAAATATCAATGCTTCAACTAACTGCCTCAGTACCCGCTGAGTCACAGACAGAGGGGAGATTTCAGGCAATGGCATGAGTCGGCAACTCTCGGTTATATGGCTGATCTACCAGCAATGGATTATCAATAAAGGTATAAACCGACTGTTCATTTTCAGTTTGTAGTTCATCAATATCATGGACCCTTGTCAGCAAATTGGCTTTCATTGGCAACTTCTCTTCATGCAACAGCCTTTGCACAAACTTTTTGCCAGCCCCGACTAAACGACGTTCCAGACCAGATAACCGCTGCTGGGCAAACGCCAGTAAACTCGGCTCGTCCACAATACCATCAGCCCCTAAGCGACCTATGATTGCAAAAAGATTATTCACCATAAGGTAGTAACAAAATCGGTCGCAAATCATCTCATCATCAAAGTAAAGATCAGAAACAATGGCTAAGTCAGGGTCCAAACTAGCCTGATAGGCTTGGTAGGATTTAGATAAGTAGTAACCTTGGTTATCTCTAAAATAATAGGTCTTAGGCAGCCCTTGCTGATCCAAAGCCAACACACTATTTTGCTGATGCGCTTCTAATGCAATACCGTGCTCATCATAAAGGTGGATCATTGGTTCAATAGCACATTCCCAGTAAGCCGCGAACCACTTCATCGCAGCCAGAAATAGGGTGCAGTTATGCGCTTTCGATAACCGTTTAACTTGATGGTGAAGTAATGAAGCATTACCGGGCAACGGGTCTTGGGCTAATGCCGCAAGCGTCGTCGTGTCTTGATCATTTCCCTGCTTAAAACTGTTTTCTCTGATGATAATTTCAAAACCACTCTCTGCTAATTCAGGTACATCCACCGTGATATAAGCAGGATCGGCGACTATCTGAAAACTGGGATATAAAGATGAAAAACCAGTCTTACGATAGAGCCTAGTCATCACGACACCAGCCTCGAGCTCGTGTCGCTTATTAACCCTTAAAGAGTTGGTAATTTTTACGGGAAGGGAAAACTTAAACATCCAATCAAGTGCCGGACTGTATAAAGATCGGACTGAGGATGTTGCAGTGAACTGTGGCCCATGAGCGCCACAGTCAACAATAAGACCAGCATCAATTAAACGAATAACATAAGGTTGATGCAACAACCATTGCGCCTGAAGTGGGTGCATCGGCAATACAACGTAATCCTCACGCACTAACGCTTCGGTATCTAAACTACTCGCAATAATTTCTTCAGTATCACAGAGTAAAGCTGACCGTTGGCGAACAAGAGAATGGTGAACCTGAAAGTAGTTCAGTTTAAAATACCCCTTCATCTCGGGGGCATAGAATTCATGGTGATATTCCAGCATCCCCTGCCTGCTTTTAGGCGTCGGATGTTGCCAGTGACCAAACACTAACATCTGCTCAGTATCAATGAACCGCATAGCAGTAGGCGCCGATGTGCACATATGATGAGTAATATAACGAGCCATCAATTGCTCGCTATCAACAATACGCCTGAGTAGCTCTTGCTCCTCATTATGGGAAGCTTTATTGTCGCAGTAGGAACTGTAAATTTCTCTCACCAGCATGGATATGACGTTAGCTAAAGGTATTATCTGCACGCCTGAGTCATCGGTGAATAGTACGACCTGATGGAACCGATGCCGACCAACTACAGTGCGATAAGCAACTTCGAGCATCAAGAACCCTCCCCTATGAGTCAAAGGAAGCTTTACCCACCATGCATGCTTACGCGCCATTAATTGATTAAAAGTATCTTGCTCACACTCAGGAAGTGCACCTAAAAGACAATTTTTCTTCCCCCACTCGCCGTCATCAACTTCTCGTAAATATCCATTAATAAAGGCATGAAACGAAGCTTGAGTCGCTATTTTTTTAGCCCTTTGTTCCATTATTTTTTCATCAAACATTACGTCACTGACATCCATATCGAGAAGGCATAGTCAGCGATAGTTATTGATAATGGTTATCATTACAACTCAAGTTACAATTGTTACGAGGATAATTGATAGGGATTCCGAGCTTTAAATACCAAGCTAGCAACTATGGTGTGAGTTAGAAGAATATGTGCTTCATCGCTAATCAAACAAATAGAATAAGATGTCAAACAACAAAGAGTTACCGCTAGTTGGCCCTCCCATTCGCACTTTTTTTTATTATGCTATTCCTTCACTGATCGGGTTACTCGCTATATCAACAACCAGTGTGATTGATGGACTTTTTATCGGCCATATTCTAGGAGCTAACGCGCTAGCAGCTGTTAATTTCCTTATCCCTTACCTCACCTTGATGTTTGCCTTAGCATTAATGATAGCTATTGGGGGATCGGTAATAGCAGGCAAATGCCTAGGAGAAAAAGATAGCGCAGGAGCAAGCGCTATCTTTACTCAGTCGATGTTGGCAATCATCGTAATAGCCATATTGATGGCATCTCTTTCTTATTTTTTTGAATCCCAGCTATTTCGATTACTTGGCGCGCCAGAAGTACTGCACACAACCATGAGCCGTTATTACCAAGTGATCTCATTTTGCTTAATCATCCAGCTACCTAACCTTGTTCTTTATTACTTTATAAGGCTCGATGGCAACCCTGTACTCGGAACACAAGGCTTAATCATAGGGGCTATGACTAATATCTCCCTTGATGGATTATTTATTGGGTATTTAGGTTGGGGAATTGAATCGGCAGCTTGGGCAACAACAATAGCGCAAGCTATACAGTGCCTATATTTATCGCGTTTTTTTAAACAGCCTAATCGTCGACTTCGGATAACACTTTACGGCTTATCACTGCAAGCATTAGCACGCTCACTCTACAATGGCTGCTCTGAGTTTATTAATGAACTATCTGTCGGCATTGTAATATTTACCATCCATTGGCTGATAGTAAGACAGTCTGGAGAACAAGGTATTGCAGGTTTTGCCATTGCCAATTACCTCTTGTTCGTCGGCATGATGATCTATTATGGTTTTATTGACTCGCTCCACATCCTGATCAGCCAAAATGTTGGTGCTGGAAAAATTCATCGTGTCCACAGCTTTATGGCGGTCGCCACGATAACCATCGGACTCGTTTGTATTGGACTAGCCAGTATCGCACTGTACGCCAGCAATATCATCACGGGTATCTTCCTCGACAATCCATCATCACAAGCAGGCATGCAGGCGAAGCAGTACCTCAACTACCTATGGCCATGCTTTTTATTCAGTGGTTTCAATGTATTGCTTTCAGCTTATTTTACCGCTATGCAGCAGCCAATCCCGTCTGCATGTATTTCTCTGTTACGAGGCTTAATATTACCCATCACATTATTACTTCTACTTTCGGCATTGAACAATGACTTACACTTTTTATATGCACTACCGCTTGCTGAGGCAATGACACTTTTCGTTGCCGTTGCACTATATATCAAGCACCGAAAACAGCTCCGAAGCAAGCCTATCGATGCCCCTTGTCTTTATTGATGTAATACGGCTAAACACTGGGGCGGAGGCGTTGGAGGAAGGCGTTTACGCGTCTTTACAACCTTTTTTGGGGCTGTTTTTGACTTGGGTTTAGGTTTCCAAGACGCTAATTCGGCGCCGCAACCATCGCCTGCTGGGGGTGCCTTTTGAGGCTTACAGCTGGTATCTCCATCGGGGCAATGTAGGCGAACATGGAAATGATAATAATGCCCCCACCATGGACGTACTTTTCGTAACCAATCCCGATTCGTCCACTCGCGCTGGCACAGTTGTTCCTTAATCACAGGGTGAACAAAAATGCGTGCAACTCGCTCATCCGCGGCAGCTAACTGAACCAATAAGGCTTGCTTCTCCCCCCAGTTTTCCTGATTAATCTTGTAGTCCTTAATATGAACCATTGGCAACGGTTGTATATCAATAAGCTCTTTTTCAGAAAGGGGGCTATTGGTCAATTTGAGCCAAATGTCGGCATCTAGACCAGTTTGATGACTAGCATGGCCAGAAGAAAAGCGGCCACCTCGAGGCATCGCAATATCGCCCACCAATAATTGTCCGAGTTTAAGCTGTTGGACATCGGTCGAAAGCCCGTGTAAAAACGCAATCATCTCTTTATGGCCATAGTAGCGGCCACGATGGGAACGCATCACCTGAAAGCCATCACCTGCAAGAGGTAGATTCTCACCGCCAGCAAGGCAGCCATTATTATACGTCCCTATCGACTCTGACTGCCCTTCACTTGGAGTCTCTACTTTTTCCCATGGACTTGCTGCACTCGCAAAACTAATAAACAGCGCAAAAATACAAATTAAGAATTGCTTCACTATACTCTCCATCAACCTTATAACAGCATAGCAAGCACGAAAAAGGCTGCCATCTGGCAGCCTAATTTTGTAGAAGCAAATAACGAAGTAACGATTACTTCATTTGTTGATCAAGGTTTAGGATAGTTAATGCATTACTAACACTGGTTGCCAATACATCCACGACCCCTGAACGTAATGCACCAAGCAAAGCAAGTGCCTTACTGTTTTCTGCTGCAGTAACAACAACCGTTGGAATATGGCGTAGCTCTTCCATACTTAAACCAATAACACGATCACTCATCATGGTATCGGCATGCTGCCCTTGGCTATCAAAAAAGTCATAACCCGCAATATCACCGACGACACCTTTTCGAATACGCGCCTCTACGATTTCTTGCGGTGTAAACCAGCCTAATTTCACCATGTGGCTATTTTCATTCATATCACCCACCCCAACAAGCGCTACATCAGCGCGACGAGCACGGTCGAGTGTTTCTTTCACCGTGCCGTTCTTCATGAAGGCTTCTTTAACTTTAATATCTTCAACGTAGGCTGGTGCATATAACGTTTCACTGATCCCACCATATTTTTTCGCTAATAATCGGCAGATATGATCAGCATTTATCGCATTACCTGAACGATGTGTTCCGCCAATACCACTCACAAAACGACACTTACGATGGGGAACGACGCCAACATGGCTAGCAATAGAAGCGATGTTACGCCCCTGCCCCACTGTCACGACCATATCATCGGTTAGCGCAGAGGAAAGGTAGCTAGAAACTAAACTGGCAACTTGTTGACGCTGACTTTCATCATCAGGCTGATCAAGTGCAATTAGCGCACGTTTAAGGTTGAAGCGCTCTATCAATTGCTGCTCTAACTTCTCGCTAAATACTGGGTGATATTTAACGGTAATTTCAACCACGCCCTCATCCCTTGCTCGACGTAATAGTCTCCCTACTTTTGCGCGAGACATACCAAATTTTTTAGAAATTTCTTCCTGCGTCGCGCCATCTTGGTAGTAGGCGATAGCAATTTCAGTCAATAGATCGCTATCAACATGGGTATTATCACTGGGGGTGGCTGTCATAACCATTCCTTGTATTACACGGAAAATAAGCGCTTATATTTTAACGTTATTATTAAGGTTCAGCGAGCACTCACGGCTCTACTCTTATTCTAAGCCGTATAAAAATAACCAATAGAACGAAATACTACAAAATATACAGGCGTAAAAAAACCCGAGTCGTTAGACTTAACGCCATTCGCTTAAGAGCGAGTGGCGTCTCTATTTCGGCTTCTCGCTGGGTACTTAGTTGCTTTTTTCAGTACCGCTCTAGGGTACGGCTTTCTCTTTCGTTTCTTTGGAAGAATTAGCCGTTTCCCATTCTCTCGCATCATTTTCAATGCTTTAGGGATCGCACCTGGGCTACGACCATCAGACCAGATAAACTCATCCTGTATCAGGTATAAGGCATTGATAAAGCTAATTCTCAGAGGCTCTACATTGTGCTCCTTAGCTATTTCAGCCATTTCTAAGCGCACGATA